>NZ_JBHSRF010000099.1:0-29069 GCF_042658925.1 Sphaerisporangium aureirubrum | reverse complement strand
CCCCCGGTCACCCGCCGTACGACGGCGCCGAATTCGCCGCCCCACGTCCCGCCGACGCGGCGCCGGACAGAGGAGCCGTCCGAGGCCGACGCGGGCCCCTCCGGGGCCGACGCGGGACTCGGCGCGGGAGACGCGAGCACCCCCGACACACCCACAGAACTCGGCGTGAAGGACGCGAGTACCCCCGACGCACCCACAGGACACGGCGCGGAGGACGCGAGCACCCCCAACACACCGACAGGACACGGCGCCGGGGACGCGAGCACCCCCAACACACCCACAGGACACGGCGCCGGGGACGCGAGCACCCCCAACACACCCACAGAACCCGGCACGGGAGACGCGACCACCCCCAACACACCCACAGAACCCGGCACGGGAGACGCGACCACCCCCAACACACCCACAGAACCCGGCACGAAGGACGCGAGCACCCCCGACACACCCACAGAACTCGGCGCGGAGGACGCGGGTGTTCCCGGGACGGACATGGGGCTTGGGGTGAAGGGGGCCGAGGGGGCGGTTGTGGGGTATTTGGAGGAGGTTGTTCGGGTTTATGGGGGGGTGGTGCCTTGTGGGACGCCTATTACGGTGTTTGAGAGGGGGTGGGCGTTGAGTTGGATGGTGCGGGCGGGGGTGCCTGTGCATGTGCCGGGGGAACTCGCGGAGAGTTTGGTGGGGGCGGCGGGGGTGGGTGGGGTGCCGGCGGGGGCGGGGTTGCCGGCGGATGCGGACACGACGTCGGTGGCGTTGTACGCGCTGGCGTTGCTGGGGGTGGGGCGGGCGCCGGAGAGTCTTTGGGACTATCACGTGGGGCCCTACTTCTGCACGTGGCGGGGGGAGGACGGGGTTTCCACGACGGTGAACGCGCACGTGCTGGATGCGTTCGGGCAGTATGTGGCGGCTCATCCGGCGGCCCGGGGCCGGTACGGGGCCGCCATGGCGGCGGTTGCGGAGTGGCTGGGAGAGCGGCAGGACGCGGAGGGGTGCTGGACGGACCGGTGGCACGCGTCGCCCTACTACGCGACGGCGTGTTGCGCGCTGGCGCTGGGGGCGTTCGGGGGCGGGTCGGCGGTGGCGGCGGTGCGGCGGGCGGTGCGGTGGGTGCTGGAGACGCAGCGGGCGGACGGCTCCTGGGGGGTGTGGCGGGGGACGGCCGAGGAGACGGCGTACGCGATGCATCTGCTGCTGATGGACGGGCGGTCGAGCGTCACGGGGGAATCGCTGGCGGCGGCGGCGCGCGGATATGCGTACTTGATGCGCGTAGAGCGGGAAATCGGTTTGAAAAGCAGTGGACGGGAAGGATGGGAGGTTTTCCCCCCTATGTGGCATGACAAAGACCTGTATCTCCCGAGAAGCATCGTGCGCGCCGTGGTGACCGCCGCACTACATCTCGCCCAGCGCGAGCCCGCGATCACTGCGTGGTACCAGGCCGGCGCCCGGAATGGGCACACGGCCGCTCATCCGGGAAGGACGGATGCCGCGACGGGTGGCATTAACTCGACATCTTTACAAAAATCACAGGAGCCTGTCGTGAGCCGTTTTCCCACGTGCTAAGGTCTCCCGGAGGTAACCGGCAATATGCCGACCTGCGCCTTGATTAACCGCTATATTCCGACAGGACCATACACGTAGGGCTTCGCGGGCGCCGTACCGCGGATTTCCCGAATAACGCCTGGGGTGGAGCCGTGCGCTTGCGCAACTCGCGTGTCCGGGTCAAGGTCACCGCGCTGCTGGTGTCACTCATCGCTCTGTGGGGTTTCGCCGCCTGGGTGACCACCCGTGAGGGCCTGAACGTCCTGTGGGTCTCCACCCTCGACTCCGGCGTGGCCGTCCCCGGCGAGAAGCTCCGCGAGGAACTCCAGCGCGAGCGCCGCCTCACCGTCGTCGTGCTGGCCGACCCCGGCTCCAGCTCCCGGCGCGCGGCGCTGACCGCCCAGCGCGGGCGCACCGACGCCGCGGTCTCCGAGTTCGGCCGCCAGACCGTGAGCGACGCCGTGCGCCGCGCCGCGGGCGAGACGCTGAACCGCCGTATCGAGCAGGCGAACCGCCAGGCCGCCGTCCTGCCCGGCCTGCGCGCCCTGGTCGACGGCGGCGCGGTGGACCGCACCCGCGCCGCCCAGACCATCACCGCCGTCATCGAGGCGCTGTACAAGATCTACGACTCGATGGCCACTCTGGACGACGCCGGGTTCGCCAAGGACACTCGCACGTTCATCCAGCTCAGCCGCTCCCTGGAACTACTGGCCCAGGAGGACGCCATCGCGGCCGGCGCCCTGGTCGCCGGCGGCTTCGCCGACGTCGAGCGCGCCCGTTTCGCGCAGAACGTCGGCGCCCAGCGCTTCATGATGTCCACGGCCGCGGGCGAGCTGCCCCCCGAGGACCGGGCCGCGTACGACCGGCTCGCCGGCAGCGAGCCGTTCGAGCGCCTGCGCCGCCTGGAGGACCGTCTCATCGAGTCGACGCGGTCCGAGTCGCCCCCGGTGGAGGCCGACAACTGGGCGGCCACCACCACCGACGTGCTGCGCGGGCTGGACCTGCTCATCGCCGAGGGCGGCGACCGGCTGGTCGATCGGGCCACTCCCATCGCCTTCGGCGTCATCGCCCGCCTCGCGCTGGCCGGGGGCCTCGGCCTGATCGCGGTCGTCGCGTCCATCGTGCTGTCCATCACGACGGCGCGGGCCCTGGTGCGGCGCCTGGAGGAGCTGCGCACCGCCGCCCTGGACCTGGCCGGGCGGCGGCTGCCGACGGTCGTGGAGCGCCTCGGCCGCGGCGACGAGGTCGACGTGGCCGCCGAGGCGCCGCCGCTGGCGGTGGGCAACGACGCCATCGGCCAGGTCGGCCAGGCATTCAACTCGGTGCAGGAGACCGCCGTGCGGGTCGCGGTCCAGCAGGCGGAGATGCGGCGCGGCTACCGCGCCATCCTGCTCAGCCTCGCGCGGCGCACCCAGTCGCTGGTGCACCGGCAGCTGACCGTCCTCGACAGCATGGAGCGGCGGGAGTCCGACCCCGGCGAGCTGGCCGACCTGTTCCGGGTCGACCACCTGGCCACCCGGATGCGGCGCAACGCCGAGAACCTCATCGTGCTGTCCGGCGCCTCCCCGGGCCGCGCCTGGCGCCGCTCGGTGCCCATGGTCGACGTGGTGCGCGGCGCGCTCGCCGAGATCGAGGACTACACCCAGGTCGAGCTGAGCCCCATGGACGAGGCCGAGCTGGCCGGGCGCGCGATCGGCGACGTGATCCACCTGCTGGCCGAGCTGATCGAGAACGCCGTGTCGTTCTCGCCGCCGTTCGCCACCGTGCGGGTCAGCGGCCAGGAGGTCGGCAAGGGGTACGTCGTCGAGATCGAGGACCGCGGCCTCGGCATGAATCCCGAGGAGCTCGGCGCCGCCAACGAGCGCATCGCCGACCCGCCGGAGTTCCGGCTCACCGACACCCCGCGCCTCGGCCTGTTCGTGGTCAGCCGCCTGGCCGCGCGGCACCGCATCCAGGTCACGCTGAAGAGCTCGCCCTACGGCGGCACCACCGTCATCGTGCTGCTCCCCCGCGAGCTGATCGGCCCGGAGCCCGGCGTGACCGGCGACGGCGACGCGCGCGGCAGCGGGCTCCCCGCCCCCGAGACCTCCGGCGGCGAGCCTCGCAGGTCCGACCCGTGGCAGCGGCAGGACGAGCGCAGCCGCGGCGTGGCCCGCGACCGGGACGCGGACGCCCCCCGCCGCCCCGGGCGCCAGCCCGAGCCGGACGTGACGCCCGAGGAGACCGACCCCCGGCCGGAGACGGGCCGCGAACAGGCCGTCCAGGCCCACCAGGCCCCCCTCACGACCGACCCGGCGACGGCGGGACCCGCCTCTTTCGCCGGCCCCAGCTTGGCGGATCCCCCGGCGGGACCCGCCGCCCCGGCCGTCCCCTCCCAGCCGGTGTTCACCCCCTCCGGCCTTCCGCGCCGGGTGGCACAGTCGCACCTGGCGCCGGGCCTGCGTGAGGAGCCGCCCGCGCGGCCCCTCCCCCAGAACCCCGGCGCCGGGGAGCGCACCCCCGAGGAGACCCGCCGCATGCTGGCGGCCTTCCAGTCCGGTACCGAACGCGGCCGCGCCGAAGCCGCCCGCCCACCTCACCCAGATCTCGGCGATCCGGGGGAAGGAGCGTGATGACCAGCCTCGCCGACGACCCAGGGCAGGAACAGTGGCTGGACGAGGAGGCCGGGCGGATCGTCCGGCCGTACGTGATGACCCGTGGCCGGACCAAGCCGAGCCGCGGGAAGTTCGACCTCATCACCCTCGTCATGACCACAGGCACCGCCACGCCGGGCGAGCCCGGCCTAGATCCCGAGCACATCACCATCGTGACCCTGTGCGAGCCGCGGCCCTTGTCGGTGGCGGAGATCGCCGCGCACCTGGACCTGCCCGCCGGCACGGTGCGCGTGCTGCTCGGCGACCTCGTGGACCGGCGCCTGGTCGCGATCCAGGAGCCGCACCGGGGCAGCGACGTCCTCAGCCTGGACACCTACAAGGCGGTGCTCAATGGCCTTCGCGCGCTCTGACGGGCGCTCCCTGCCGATGAAGGTCCCCATCGCCGTGAAGATCCTCATCGCGGGCGGCTTCGGCGCGGGCAAGACCACCATGGTCGGCTCGGTGTCGGAGACCCGCCCGCTGCGCACCGAGGAGACGCTGAGCGACCGCGGGACGGACATCGACGACACCTCGGGCGTGGAGCAGAAGACCACCACCACCGTGGCGATGGACTTCGGGCGCATCACCATCGGCCCCGACCACGTGCTGTACCTGTTCGGCACGCCGGGCCAGGAGCGGTTCTGGTTCGTCTGGGACGAGCTGGCCCTCGGCGCGCTGGGCGCGGTGGTGATCGCCGACACCCGCAGGCTGGACGGCTCCTTCCCCTCGATCGACTACTTCGAGCGGCGCCGCACGCCGTTCGTGGTGGCGGTCAACTGCTTCGAAGGCGCCCGGACCTACCAGCTGGACGAGATCAGGCTGGCGCTGGACCTGAACGCGCGGATCCCGGTCGTGCTGTGCGACGCCCGGCGCCGCGAGTCGAGCAAGAAGGTGCTGGTCGCCCTGGTGGAGCACGCCCTGCGCGCCCACCACCCCGCCGCGACCTGATCGCCGCCCCCGCCGCCCACGTCCCCGGGCGGGCGGGCAGGCTGACCCGCGATCCCGGCCATCTCGAACGAGGTCACTCGGGCCAGGCGGACGCCCTGATCACGTCCACGAAGTCGATGTGCCGGAAGCCGGGCACGAAATGCTCGAGGACGTCGGAGTTGACCGTGCCGAACGTCGTGTCCGGCCGGTCCTTGAAGCCTTCGGTGAACGCCCCGAGGATGCGCTCCTTGAATCCGGGGCGCGGGTGGGCGGCGGTGACCGCGGCCACGTCCGCCGGGTCCAGGTCCTGGTAGCCGATGCCGAGCACGTCGGTCTCGACCCCCGCGGTGACCAGTGCCACCTCCGGCTCCAGGCGGTAGGGGATCTCCGGCGTGGTGTGCAGGGCGATGGCCAGCCACACCGTACGCACGTCCGCCTCGGGCAGGCCGTGCGCGGCCAGGAAGCGCCGCGCCTCGTCGGCGCCGTCCATCTCGAAGCGCTGGTCGGTGCGGCGGTAGGCCTCGGTGAGGCCGAGGTCGTGGAACATGGCGCCGACGTACAGCAGCTCGGGATCGGGCTCCAGGCCGCGCCTGCGGCCCTGGAGGGTGCCGAACAGGAACACGCGGCGCGAGTGGTCGAACAGCAGCGGGCTCGCCGCCTCACGGACCAGCTCGGTGGCCTCGGCGGCGAGCGCCGAGTCGGGCACGGCGACGCCCGCGATGGTCTCCCTCATGGCCGTTGCCTCTCGGTCGGCGGCACGCGCCGGTCACGTGCCTCGTCCCTCCACTGTGGCAACCGGCTCACCCGGCACCCCGTGAGGGGTCCCGGTCGTGGATGATGGCGCGATGGAGGAGCTGATACTTCTGCGGCACGGGGCGACCGAGTGGAGCCGTGCGCTGCGGCACACCGGGCGCACGGACATCCCCCTCACGCCGGAGGGCGAGGACCAGGCCCGCGCGCTGGCCGGTGTGCTCAAGGGCAAGACGATCTCCCTGGCGCTGACCAGCCCCGCGCTCCGGGCCCGGCGCACCGCCGAGCTGGCAGGGCTGAACGACTGCGAGACCGACACGAACCTCTGGGAGTGGGACTACGGGGGTTACGAAGGCATCACAACCGCCGACATCCGCAAGGAGCGGCCCGGCTGGTACCTGTGGCGGGACGGCGTGATCCCCGGCGACGCCGATCATCCGGGCGAGACGGTGGAGCAGGTCGGCGCGCGCGCCGACCTGGTGATCGCGAGGGTGCTGCCCGCGGAGGGCACCGTCGTGCTGGTCGCGCACGGGCACTTCCTGCGCGTGCTGGCGGCCCGCTGGCTCGGCCTCGCGGCCGGGGACGGCAGGCTGCTCAAACTCGACACGGGAACGTTCTCGGTGCTCGGCTTCGAGCACGAGGTGCGGGTCGTCGGCCGGTGGAACGCGCCGATCTGACCGGAACGCGAGACGGGGGCGAGGGGAACGCGGGGGCGGGACCGCTCGGGGGCGGGACTGCTAGGCGACGGGCCCCAGGGGGACGGCCTGCGGCTGGGGACCGCGCCCGGTCAGCCATTCCAGAACCCTGCGGTGCCCCCGGCGGGCGTCCTCGAAATGACCCCAGCGCCAGTATCGGGGCTGGTCGCGGACTCCCGTGACCCAGGTGCGGTACGCAACCGGACGGCTGCCACCCTCTGTGGAGGCCGCGGACGCGACGCCGTAAGTACGGATCACGACGCGGCCCCCCGGTGCGAACAACACGTCATCGGCCACCGGGTAGAGCGTCATCTGGTCCAGCATCACGGGCCCCCAAGAACTTACTGAAGCGGATGCCAACAGTCTGCCGGATCGGATGAACGGCCCCGGTTACGCGATGCGCGCTCTCCGGTTAACCGGACTCGCGATATGTGAACAGGACGTTACGCGACCAGATTGTCGAACTCCCCGTCCTTGACGCCGAGGACGAGTGCCGCGATCTCGGCGCGGGTGTAGATGAGGGCGGGACCGTCCGGGAAGCGAGAGTTGCGGACGGCGACACCTCCATCGGGGAGCTCGGCAAGCTCGACGCAGTTGCCCTGCGAGTTGCTGTACAGGCTCTTCCGCCAGGCCACACCCGTCAGGTTGGCGGCCGGCATTCCGTTATAGGGCTGGGTCATCTAGATCTCTCTGAGTATGTCGCCGAGTATCTCGGCGGTGCCCCCAGGCGTTGTGCTTTCCACGCACAGTTGTTCCATGGCGGTGAGGTACGGATCGACGTCCTCACGTTTGTCCAGGTAGAGGGCACCCCATAGCTGCTCGACGTAGACCACGTCCGACAGGTCGGACTCCGGAAAACGCAGGATGCTGAACGCTCCACCCTCGGCCGCGTGCATGCCGAACTGGAACGGCATCACTTGCAGGGTGATGGCCGGCAGGCTCGCCACCGCCATCAGGTGCTGGATCTGCTCGTACATGATCTCCTTGCCACCGATGGGCCGCCTCAGCGCGGCCTCGTCGATGACCGCCCAGAGCTTGGGCCCGTCCTTCCGGGTGAGACGTTCCTGCCGCTGCATGCGCACATGCACACGTCGTTCGATGTCCTCGTCGGGCTCGTCCGGAAACCCGAGTCTCATCACCGTGCGGGCGTACGCCGCCGTCTGGAGAAGACCCGGGACGAACTGCACCTCGTAGGTCCGAATGGTCTGCGCCGCCTCTTCGAGGCCGACGTATGTCGTGAACCATGTGGGGAGCAGATCGCTGTATTTGTGCCACCATCCGGGTGTGTTGGCCTCGCGGACCATTTCGAGCAGCCCGCGGCGGTCGGCGTCATCGTTGACGCCGTAGAGCGTGAGCAGGTCCTCGACGTCACGTGTCTTGAAACCGACCCGGCCGAGCTCCATCCGGCTGATCTTGGACTCCGAGGCGCGGATGTGAAATCCCGCTTGCTCTCGGCTGAGCCCTCGATCCTCGCGCAGCCTGCGCAGGCTGGCGCCCAGCATGATTCGCCGGACCGTGGAGCCGGTACCCGGGGGGTCGATCGACACGTGCATTCCTCCGGTTGTGGACTGAATCACAGTCTGTCAAAGATCGCGCGTGTAGTCCCCTTTCGTGACCTCCTGCACCAACCGTAGCGCTTGCACGTAGCTTCTGCACGTGCATTCGCTCTTGCACCTGCACAGGAGTTTGGACCATCATGATCTGGTGCACTCCACGGACCTGACACGTGGGCAAAACCAGTGGTCCGCCTTCGATTGGTGGCCCCCCCTAGGCTGGTGGCCCGAGCCCGCGCGCGATCTCGCGCCCTTCGGGGCCCGCACGTCCAGTGCCTCGTTCGTCCTCCCCCCGCACGCCCGCTCGGTGCACGCGGCCCGGTGCTTCGCCTCCGGCAGCCTCATCGGCTGGGCCATGAGCGACCTCGTGGCCGACATGGAGCTGGTCGTCTCCGAGCTGGCCACCAACGCGCTGCGCCACGGGCTGGCCTCCGGCCGCGAGGACCCTGCGTGCGGCCGCGCCGACCTGGTCCGCATGTCGATGGTCCGCAAGGGCTCCCTGGTCACCTGCGTCTTCGCCGACCCCGGGGCGGCCGTGCCCGTGCTGCGCCGCCATTCGGAGCTGGACACCGGCGGCATGGGACTGCACATCGTCGAGTCGATGAGCCTGCGCTGGGGCTTCGATCCCCTGCCGCCGTACGGCAAGGTCGTCTGGGCCGTGCTGAAGAGCTGACCGAAAATGCCGCCCACCCGCCCGGGGAGGGAAGGCCCGCCGTCCGCGGCGGGCTCGATGCCCCCTGAGCTGGGACGACGGCACATGCACCGTCCGGATGTCCCGGAACGGCCCCGAAACCGGCGACGATTGGCGTTCAATGAATCCGGGCCTATTCTGCTACGTCGATCCCGTCGGACGGGCGCTCTGCATTACGGTGGCATCTTGGTGACTCCCGCGAGACCTTCGAAAGAGCTGTGATGGACGATCACCTGCTCGTCTGGTTGACAACCCTTGATGAAGACCGGCTCGCGCGCGTCCTGGCCAACCGCCCGGACGCCATCGCAGCGCCTTGGCCGCGCCGGCTCGACACCCTCGCCCGGCGCCTGAGTGACAACTTCGCCGTCATGGAGGTCATGCGCGGCCTCCCCCTCCCCCCGCTGGAGATCCTGCAGGCCTGCCTGGTCGTCGGCGAGCGTGCCACCCCCGACGAGCTGGCCCGCTTCCTCGGCGTGACCACGGCCGAGGTCCTGCCCTGGCTGGAGGGCCTGTACGACCAGGCGCTCGCCTGGCCGGCGCCCGACGGCCGCCTCCACCTCGCCGAGGCCGTGGCCCGCTGGTGGACCGCCCCGTGCGGGCTGGGCGAGGCCCTGGTCTCCTACCTCGACTCCTGGACGCTGAACGCCGAGGGCCTGCGCCGGATCAGCCGCGGCCTCGGGCTGTCCTCCCAGGGCGGCAGGCGCCAGCTCATGGCGCGCGTCACCGCGGTGCTCGGCGACGCCGAGCGGCTCGCCGACCTGCTGCGCGAGGCCCCCGACGGCACGGTCAGCCTGCTCGACGAGTTCGCCTGGGACGGGCCGGTGCGCGGGGTCGACGGCAACCGCTTCGTCACCCACGGCAGCCCCGAGAAGTGGGCCGCCGAACGCGGCCTGCTGTACCGCACGCAGTGGGACATCGCCGAGATGCCCCGGGAGGTCGCGCTGGCGCTGCGCGGCCCCGACTACCACGCGCCGTTCACCCCCGAGCCCCCCGCGCTCGGCACCGTCCCCGCCGACCCCGCCGCGGTCGACCACGCCATGTGCCTGGCCGCGCCGCACGCGGTGGACCGCGCCGCCGCGCTGCTGGAGAACACCGACAAGACGCCGCTGCCGCTGCTCAAGGGCGGCGGGGTCGGGGTCCGCGAGGTGCGCCGCGTCGTCAAGGAGACCGGCTGCGCCGAGGACGAGGCCCGGCTGCTGCTGGAGGTCTGCGCCGTCGCCCGGCTGCTCGCCTTCGACGAGACCGCGGGCGGCCTGATCCCCACCAAGCGGTTCGACGCCTGGCGGCTGGAGGACGCCCCGGCGCGGCTGAGGGCCCTGCTCGCGGCCTGGTGGCGCATGGAGCGCTCGTCGCTGCGCCGCGTCTCCGGGCGCTACCCCACCGTCCTCGGCGACGACCCGGCCGGCGAGACCGTCGCCCGGGTGCGCTGGGCCGTGCTAACCACACTGGCCACGCTGCCGCCCGACGCCGCGTACGCCAGCCTGCCCGAGCTGGTGCAGGCCGTGCACTGGCGGGCCCCCCTGCTGGACCGCGAGCTGCTGACCGAGTGCTGCCCCGCGGTGCTCGCCGAGGCCCGCCTGCTCGGCCTGATGGCCGACGACGCCCTGACCGACCTCGGCCGGGCCCTGGCCGCGCTCGGGCCCTCCGTGGCGGGCGACGAGCAGGACGAGACGGTGCCCGAGGTGGAACGCGACCCCGGGCTGGTCGAGCGCTCCGTGCACGCGCTGGCGGGCGCCCAGCGCACCGCGCTGTTCGGCACCGACCTGACGGCCGTGGTCACCGGCCCGCCCGCCGCCGAGCTGTCGTCCCTGCTCGACCGGGCCGCCGACCGCGAGACCAAGGGCGCCGCGTCGGTGTGGCGGTTCAGCTCGGCCAGCGTGCGCCGGGCCCTCGACGCCGGGTACTCCGCCGACTCGCTGCTGGAGGAGCTGCGGGCGGCCGGCACCGTGCCCCAGCCGCTGGCGTACCTCGTCAAGGACGTGGCACGGCGGCACGGCGAGGTCACGGTCACCACGGTCGGCTGCATCATCCAGGGCTCCGACCCGGGGCTGCTGGCCGAGATCGCCGCGCACCGGCGCCTGGCCAGGCTCGGGCTGCGCCTGCTCGCCCCCACCGTCCTGGCCGGGACCGCCCCCGCCGACCGCACCCTCGCCGCGCTGCGCGAGGCCGGGTACGCCCCCGTGCCGGTGGACGACACCGGGGAGATCTCGGTGCGGCGCGAGCCCGCTAGCGGGCGGCTGATCCTGCTGCCCGGCGGGCGGGTGGCCGAGCTGGAGGAGCCGATGCTGTCCATCGCCGACCCGCCGCCCGACCCGCGCGAGCACGCCCAGCGGCTGGTGCGCAGCGGCCCCGACGAGCACGCGGCCGGGCAGACCTGGGCCGTCATCGGGCGCCTCGCCACCCGGCTGCCCACCGCGCAGCAGTCGCTGCTCGGGTTCGTGGTCGACCGGGGCGTGCGGGCGCTGATCACCCTGTCCGACGGCCTCACCGCCACCATCAGCCACGGCGAGCTGCGCCGCGGCGTGCTGGACGCCTGGTGCGAGGAGGCCGGGGACTACCTCGAGTTCCCCCTCGCCGAGATCGCCTCGGTGACCAGCGGCTGAGCCGTCACGGCACCAGGGTCAGCGTGTCCGCGGCGTCCGCGCGCACGGCCCGCTCGGTCTGGCGCATCGGCGTGGTCGCGCCGTCCGCCCACAGCTCGGCCTGGTCGGCGTACGTGGCGTGGAAGGCGTGGCCGGAGGCGCCGGTCAGGTTCACCCAGCGCGAGCGGTCCAGGTCCGCCAGGTCCACGACCATCCGCATCGAGGGCACCCAGTCGACCTCGTAGCCCTTGGTGGCGTTCCAGCCGGTCGCGTCCACCGAGTCCTTGCCGCCGCCGACGCGCAGCGGGCCCCGGTTGAACAGCCATTCGATCGGGGCGATGCCCGAGGTGCCGAAGCTCTCGTTGGTCAGCTCCAGGGTGTGCAGGTCGCCCCAGCGCCAGTCGCCCGGCTGGTCACCCTGCCGGTCGCGCAGCTCGGCCCGCGCGTCGGCCATCGCCGCGCGCAGCGTGTCGTCGCGGGTCTCGGTGGTGCCCTTGGTGCGGACGTCGTCCCAGAAGGGATCGGCGGGCCGGTCCAGCAGGGTGCGCACCACCTCGTACCACCGGTCGCCGCCGGCGGGACGGCCGCCCTCGGGCAGATCGTCGTCGAAGGTGCGCCGCAGCAGGTGACGCCAGACGGCGTTGAAGTACGCCGCCGCGGCCGAGTCCCGGCCCTGGGTGAAGTCCCAGCCCCGGAGAAGCTTCCCGATCGCGCCGCCCTGGTCGTCCGGGACGCCGGCGCGCAGCAGGTGAGGCACCAGCGTGGGGGCCAGGGTGTTGGCCGAGTCCATCTGGATGCCGCCCATCGTGGCCGCGGTGATCTTCCCTGCGGCGACGGCCTGTTCGAGCCGCTGCCTGATGCGCTGGGAGCGGTGGCCGAAGGCCCAGTCGGCGGTCAGGAAGTGGTCGTAGCCGGGGCCGGCGGCCGCGTTGTTGGCGGTGACGATGAATCCCTCGGGCGGGTTGTACGCCCTCGGCAGCTCGTCGAAGGGGATGTAGCCGGTCCACTCGGCCTCGCCGGTCCAGCCCTTGGCGGGCCAGGTGCCGTCGCCCTTCGCCCGCACCGGGATGCGGCCGGGGGCCTGGTAGCCGATGTTGCCGTCCACGTCGGCGTAGACCATGTTCTGCGCGGGGACCTCGAAGAGCGACGCGGCCTTCCTGAACTCGTCGAAGTTCTTCGCGGTGTCGAGCAGGAGCAGCGCGTCGCCGGTGCGGCCGGGGTCCAGGGCGGTCCAGCGCAGCGCGACCGCGAGGCCCTCCTTCGGCTCGCCCGCCGCGGCGGCGGCCCCGGGGAGGGCGTTCGCGGCGGTTTCCAGCACGCCTGAGACGATCGGCCCGTGCCTGGTGGCGCGCACGGTCAGCTTCTCCGGGGCACGGCCCGCGACCTTGATCTCCTCGGTGCGGACCTCCATGGGGCGGAAGGAGCCCTCGGCCTCGTAGGTGTCGCCCCGGGTGCGCTCCAGGTACAGGTCGGCGACGTCCGGGCCGAGGTTGGTGAAGCCCCAGGCGACCCGGTCGTTGTGGCCGATGACGACGCCCGGCAGCCCGGAGAAGGTGTAGCCCACCACGTCGTAGGGGCAGGCGGCCGACTTCACCCGGCAGTGCAGCCCCGCCTGGTACCAGATCGACGGGATACGCGGCCCGAGGTGCGGGTCGTTGGCCAGCAACGGCTTGCCCGTGTCGGTGAGCGCCCCGCTCACCACCCACGAGTTCGACCCGATGCCCTCCCGGTCGTTCCCCTCCGTGCCGAGCGGCGACGGCACGACCCGCAACATCCGCGCCACCGCGGCCAGCGCCTCCGTCGCCCCGGGCTCGGCCCGCTCAGCGGGGGTCGCGGGTCCGGCGGGAGCGACCGGCGTCTCGGGTCCGGCGGGAGCGGCCGGCTTCTCGCGTCCGGCGGGAGCGGTGTGCTTGCCGGACCCGGCGGGTCGTACGGCCGTGGTGCCGCCCGTGGCCGCGTCCTCCTTCTTGTCCTCCGCGGGGGGGCCGGTGACGATCGGGGCGTGGCGGTCGAACGGGTAGGCGGGGAACAGTTGCGCCACGCGGCCGGGGGGCAGCACGGAGGCGTACAGGGCGCGCCGCAACTCGTCGTCCAGGTTGGAGCGCAGGTCCCAGGCCATCGCCTTGAGCCAGGCCAGGGAGTCGGCGGGGGTCCACGGCTCGGGGCTGTAGGAGCCGTTGGTGAGGCCGAGCACCGCGTACTCCAGGCTCCGCTCGGCGAAGCCGTCGTTCGCGGTCATCCAGGCGTTCACACCGGCCGTGTAGTCGGTGAGCGACTGGCGCGTCGCGGCGCTCAGCAGCGGGAGCTCACGCTCGGCGGTGCGGCGCCAGCCGAGCGTGCGGACCACCTTGTCGACGTCCAGGGTGGCCGCGCCGAACAGCTCGGACAACCGTCCTGCGGTGGTCTTGCGGCGAAAGTCCATCTCCCAGAACCGGTCCTGGGCGTGCACATAGCCCTGGGCCATGAACAGGTCGTGCGGGGTGTCGGCGTAGATCTGCGGGATGCCGTGCCCGTCGCGCAGCACGGTCGCCTTCGCCTGGAGACCCGGGAGCCGCAACTCCCCGTCCACCTGCGGGAACGATCTGCGCACCGTCCAGGTGACCACCCCGGCGAGCAGGAGCGCGAGCACCAGCAGGACGACGAGCACGCGGGCGGCCCAGCGCAGCGGCCAGGGGAAACCGGCGAATGGAGCGATCCTCAAAATGCACTGACCTTTCACGACACATGTGCGCATCACAGTATGGAGCGCCCCCATGTGCGCCGGATCACCGAGTGGCGGCTCTTCGGCCACCGCTCGGACTCAGCAGAGGGATCAGTTGGGGGCCTTGCGGCCGACGCCGCCGACCATCCAGAGCTTCTCCGGCCGGTGCGTGGCCAGGGGGTTGTCCGGCCGCCACTCCCGGATGTACACCAGGCCGGGCTCGACCATCTCCAGGCCGTCGAAGAACCCCCGCACCTGGTCCCGCGTGCGGGAGGCGTCCTCGTCGCGGCCGATGATGCGCTTGTAGACCTGGACGATGCGGTCGGCCGCCGCGGGGCGGGAGTCCAGCACGACGTGCGCCAGCACCAGATGGCTTCCCGGCGGCATCCAGTCGCGCAGCTCGCCGACCCGCTTGAACGGATCGTCGACGTCCGGGATGTACTGCAGGATGTTGGGGATGATGACCCCCACCGGCCGGTCCGGGTCGATGTACCGCCGGGTGACCGGGTCGGCGACGATGTCGGCCGGGTGCAGCACGTGGCCCTTCACCACGCCGGTGTCGGCGTCGGTGGCCACCAGGGCGCGGGCGTGCGACAGCACCACCGCGTCGTGCGAGACGTACACCACCCGCGCGCCGGGCACGATCGCCCGGGCGACCGCGTGGGTCTGGCAGGTGCTCGGCAGCCCCGTGCCGATGACGATGTACTGGTCGGTGCCCTGGCTCGCGAGATAGCGGATGGCGCGGGCCTGGAAGTCGTACAGCTCGACGGTCATGGGGCGGATCTCGGGGGCGTAGAACAGGATCTCTTCCGCCGCGGCGCGGTCGGCCGCGAAGTGGTCCTTCCCACCGAGAATGTAATTCCCGATCCGCGCCCAATTCGGTGTGGTGACATCGAGATCACCGGGCTCGCGCCGGACCCCCTCCCCCATGCTTCCCTCCTCGTCGCTCTCCGTTGTGATCAGGGTAGAACCTTGCGTCCGACCCCGCCGACCATCCAGATCCGCTCCGCCTGCCGTGCGGCCAGAGCATTCTCCGGGCGCCACTGCCGTATGTACACCAGGCCGGGGTCCAGCATCTCCAGGCCGTCGAAGAATCCCTGCACCTGCTCCCGCGTACGGGAGGCGTCCTCGCTGCGGCGGAAGACGCGCTGGTAGACGGGCACGACGCCGTCGGCCGCCTTGGGGCGGGAGTCGAGCACGGCGTGCGACACGACCAGGTGGCTGCCGATCGGCATCCAGTCACGCAGCTCGGCGACCCGCTTGAACGGGTCGTCCACGTCCGGGGTGAACTGCAGGCGGGTGGGGATTGTCACCACCACGGGCCTGCCCGGGTGAATGAGGCGCCGGGTGACCGGGTCGGCGAGGATGCCGGCCGGGTGCAGCAGATCCCCCTCCACCACGCCGGTGTCGGCGTCGGTGGCGAGCAAGGCGCGGCCGTGGGACAGCACGACGGGGTCGTCGGCGACGTACACGACCCGGGCGCCGGGGCGCACCTCGCGGGCGACCTCGTGGGTGTTGCAACTGGACGGCAGCCCGGCGCCGATGACGACGAACTGGTCCATGCCGATGCCGGCGAGGTGGCGGATCACCCTGGCGTGGAACTCGTAAAGCTCCACCGTCATGGTGCGGATCTCGGGAGCGTAGAACAGGATCTCTTCTGCCGCTTTGCGATCGGCCGCGAAGTGGTCCTTTCCGCCGAGCAGATAATTCCCGACCCGAGCCCAATTCGGCGCGGTGACGTCCAGGCCATTGGGCCTCGGCCGCGCCTCCTCGTCCACGCTTCCCTCCTCACCCCGGTCCGGAGCCGTCGGGGAATCGCCTGGCGGACGCGGCAATCCCCCACTGCCCTAGGCGAACTTCACGACGGACTAAGGGAACTCAACATACCCATGTTACGAGCTAACCTCCGGAAAGCCGTATTCGTGAAATGTTTCGGAGAATACCCGCCCAGGTGAGGCGGTGATCGTCACACGACCGTCACACGAATGAAACGTGTCTCGAATCCGGAACCGGCCGGGGCCGCGCACATGACGCCCGCCAGGGCGGGAAGGCCCGGCGGGAAATAGGCCAGCCGCAGCAAGGTGGAGGGTTCGTCGCCGTCCAGGCCGTACCGCACCATGACCGTGTCGCCCTCGCGGTGGAGGTCGAAGGTGACCGACTCGGCCGGGCGGGGGGCGGCGGTGACCGACCAGTCGGAGAAGCCGCGGGTGACCACGGTGCTCAGGTGGAGGGCGCCGTCGACGAACTCCACCCCCGCCTTGATCCAGTTGTCCTCGTCGGCGTGCAGCACCGCGCCCGCCTGGTCGTACTGCTCGGTGTAGTCACCGCGGAAGGTCGTGGTCACCCGCGTGTCGCCGGGCACCGTGGTGCCGAACATGTGCGCGTTGCCGAAGGAGTAGCCGTAGTGGGTGACCCGCCACAGGTCGGTGCGCGCGTCCGCCGTGATCCGCAGGTCGTCGCCCGCCGACCACTTGGCGGGCTCGTTGATCCACTGCCATCCGCTGAAATCGTCGATCATGCGGCGAACCCTACCGAGCGGCCGCGTGGGAGCGCTCTCCGAGGACCGCGGGTCCCGCGCTCCGGTCACCGTTCACAGCCAGGCCACATAGGCTTTCCCTTGTGACCGACCCGAAGTTCGAGATCCAGATGCTGCACGACCGCGTCATGGTCAAGACAGAGCCGGACTCCGAGGAGCGCCGCAGCTCCGCGGGCATCGTCATCCCGGCCACCGTCACGCTGGCCAACCGCCTGGTCTGGGGCGAGGTGTGCGCGGTCGGGGCCAGCGCCCGGCTGGTCAAGGCGGGCGACAAGGTGCTGTTCAACTCCGAGGACCAGTACGAGGTCGAGGTGCACGGCCAGGTCTACCTCGTCATGCGCGAGCGCGACCTGCACGCCGTGGCCACCCCGCAGACCGAGCAGGGCACCGGCCTGTACCTCTAGACCGCCCCCTGAGCCCTCTCCCGGGCCCCGGCGACCGGCTCAGTCCCGGCCGACGAAGGCGCGGGCCATCTGGAGCAGATCGACGCCCAGGCTCACCTTGAGCATCAGCCAGACCAGCACGGCCGCGAAGGCCAGGGTCACCCCGGCCACCAGGATGCGGACCACCCAGTTCTGCCGCAACAGCCAGTCGGTCCACGCCGACACCGTGCGCTTGGCGAACTCCAGCAGCCGGTGGGCCCAGGCGAACTCCGTGGCCAGCACGGCGAGCCCGGCGAACACGATCAGCCAGCCGGGGCCGGGCAGCGGCACCAGCAGCAGGCCACCGATCACCAGCGTGGCACCGACCACGCCCACCACGACGCGGAGTGTCAGGCGTCCGGTGCGGGTGGCCCGCACGCCGTCCAGCCAGCCCATGAAACCTTCACGCTTCGCGTCCGGCGTGGCATCGTCCCGCCGCTCGTCGGTCACCGCCACTCCGCGCACCCCCAGTAGCCGCCCCTGTCCCTGCCCACAATAGTTGGCGCCCCAAGCGGCCAGGCTCGTCCTGCAGGTGGAAGCGGGCATACGACCACAGAAGGGTGCAGCACCCCCGCACGGGGGACCCCGCGGGGCTCGCTTTTCGGTCCGGTCCCCGCCGAGCCCCGGCGCGGCCGATTGCCTGACCTCTCGAAACCACGTCTGAGCAGGGCGGGGTTGGGTCTTCTCAACGATCGGCGCGGGGGTTATCAAAAAGCCCTGGGGGATATGCGGAAACACGTCACACCCACCCCGGAACCGGACGTCCCACCCGCCGTGTCCCGGCCAGAACCGCTGGACCCACTGCCCCAGTCCCCGAGGTGGATGGACAACGACATGCGTCGGTCACTCAAAGCACTCACACGGATCCTTTGCGTCATGGCGCTGGTCGCGGCGGGGCTCGCCGCGACCGCCACGGGCGCCGGCGCCGCCGTCCCCAACAAATGGGGGTTCGCGCTCGTCAACCTCTTCAACGGCACCCCGGACCCCGCGCACCAGGCGGGCAGCTGGCCCGCCGGGTTCAACGTCACCGTCACCAGTTCGTCGGTCGGGCGGTACACCGTGAAGTTCCCGCAGATCGGCACGCCCCGCGGCATCGTGCACGTCACCGCGATCACGCAGACCGCCGTCTGGTGCCAGGTGCAGGGCTGGGGGCCGAGCGGCTCCGACGAACTCGTGATCGTGCAGTGCTACCACTACGGCGGGGCGCCGGTCGACTCGTTCTTCACCATCCTGTTCGAGGAGAGCAGCGGCACCGCGTCGCCGGGGCTCGGCTACGTCCACTGGAACGGCTCGGCGATCGGCTCGACCTTCAACTCCGCCGGCGGCGTCAACGCCGTCGCACCCACCGGCGTCGGGACCTGGACCGTGATCCTGCCCGGCATCGGCTCGACCGGACCGGCCGGCGGCATCCAGGTCACCGCGGTCGACCCCCTGTCCCCCGCCCGGTGCAAGGTCGGCGCCTGGGCCCCCCTCCCCGGCGCGCAGCGCATCCAGGTGCGCTGCCACAACGCCACCAACGTGCCGTTCGACACCGGATGGAACCTGACCTACCAGTTCAAGCGGTCCATCATCGGCGGGGTGACGCCCCCGCAGTACTTCGGCTACACCTTCGACAACACCCCCGCCAACCCAGGGCCGTACATGCCGGGGCCCCCGGACGTGACCTTCAACTCCGTGGGATCGTTCAACGAGATCCAGACCGCGGGGACCGGGCAGCGCATGGTGACCTTCCACAAGATCGGCCTGTTGCGGGACCACGTGCAGGTCACCGCGTTCGGCACCGGGCCGGAGTACTGCAACCTCGTCGCGATATGGGGCACCTGGGGGATGGAGGTGACGGTCCGGAACGTCATCTGCTACCAGGCGGCCACCCGCCTCGACCACGCCTCCATGGTCAGTTACACGTCGGCGGTATGACCGCGCCGTAACCGGGACAGGGCCGGCGCCCCCCGCACAGGGGTGCCGGTCCGCCCTCCGCGCGGAACCCCGCGGCGGTTGGGCCTTCTCAACCGGCGGCGCGGAGGTTATCAAGAGCCGTGAGGGCTGTGGAACGCGCCACACCCGCACCGGGTACGCCCGCCCGTCGGCGTCCCGGACCCGTAAGCCGGTCTCCGAGATGGATGGAAGACGCATGAAGCGATTACCCCGAGTGTTCGCCCGAGTCCTCTGTGTCATCGCGCTGGTCGCGGCGGGCCTCGCCACGACCGTCACGAGCGCCGGCGCCGCCACCCCCAACGTATGGGGATTCGCGGTCGTCAACGTCACCAGCGGCGTGCCGCTGCCCTCGCACCAGGCCGGAAGCTGGCCCACCGGGTTCAACGTCACCGTCAGCAGCTCCGCCGTGGGGCAGTTCCTGGTGACCTTCCCGCAGATCGGCACGACCGCCCGCGGCATCGTCCACGTCACCGCCATCTCGCAGTCCCCCGTCTGGTGCCAGGTGCAGGCGTGGGGGACCAACGGCACCGACGAGCTCGCGCTCGTGCAGTGCTACCAGTACGGCGGCGCCCCGGTCTACACCGCGTTCAGCATCATGTTCGAGGAGAGCACCGGCACGGTGCCCCCCGCGCAGGGAGCGCTCGCGTACGTCCACTGGAACGGCGGGATGATCGGCTCCACGTACAACTCCCTCGGCGCGACCAACACCGTCATCCCGGTGGGCGTCGGGATCTGGAACGTGACCCTGAACGGCCTCGGCACGGGCACCCAGGCCGGCGGCGTCCAGGTGACCGCCGTCAACACCGCGTCGGCCGCCAGGTGCAAGGTCGGCGCCTGGGTCTCCACCGGCGCCGTGCAGCAGATCCAGGTGCGCTGCCACAACGCCACCAGCGCGCCGCTCAACACCGCGTGGAACCTCAGCTTCCAGTTCCGGCGCGCCATCACCGGCGGGGCGGCGCCGCCGGCGAACTTCGGCTACACCTACGACAACTCCCCGGGCACCGCGGGACCGTACGCGCCGGTGCCGCCGAACGTCAACTTCAACTCCCTGGGCTCGGTCAACACCATCCAGACCGCGGCGCCCGGGCAACGCCTGGTGGTCTTCCCCGCCATCGGCGTGCTCCCGGACCACGTCCAGGTCACCGCGTCCGGCCCCGGCCCGGAGTACTGCAACCTCCTCACGCTGTGGATCACCTCGGGAGGGGTGGTGCGCGTGCACAACGTCGTCTGCTACAACGCGACCACCCCGGTGATCCAGCCGTCGCTGGTCACCTACACCTCGGCCGTGTGACCTTTCCGGCCGAACCCGGCTGAAGCGATCCGCCTAGGGAGCAACAAGCCCGGCACCCCGCGCGGGGGTGCCGGGCCCGTGAAACCTTCACGCTTTCGCGTCCGGCGTGCCGCGGTCCCGCCACCCGCCTTCCGCGGCGGCTCCGCGCACCGGTCTCCCCGCTCATGACGGACGGCGCCCGGCGCGGCGGGGCTCGGCGCGCAGGTGGCGGCGGGCGCACCGGCCGCGAACGCCCGTGCGGCCCTTCGCGGGGAACCCAGGCGTCCGCTTTTCGGTCGGGCCGCCCACGCGGGCCGGTGCGGCCGATTGCCGTTCGCGCGGAAAACCCCGGCTGAGCAGGGCGGGGTTGGGTCTTCTCAACGATCGGCGCGGGGGTTATCAAAAGGCCTGGGGGATTTGTGGAACGCGCCACTCCATCCCCCGCCCCGGACGTCCCACCCGCCGCGCCGTCGACAGACCAGCACGACCCACTGCCCCAGTCCCCGAGGTGGATGGACAACGACATGAGTCGGTTACTGAAAGCACTCACACGGATCCTTTGCGTCATGGCGCTGATCGCGGCGGGCCTCGCCGCGATCACCACCAGCGCCGACGCCGCCATCCCCAACAGATGGGGGTTCGCGCACGTCAACGTCCTGAGCGGCATCCCGGACCCCGCGCACCAGGCGGGCAGCTGGCCCGCCGGGTTCAACGTCACCGTCACCAGCGGCGGCGTCGGGCAGTACTTCGTGCGGTTCCCGCAGATCGGCGTGCCCCTCGGCGGCGTCGCGCACGTCACCGCGATCTCGCAGGCCAACATCTGGTGCCAGGTGCAGAGGCTGGGCACCGCCCTGCCCGACGAGATCGTGGTGGTGCAGTGCTACCGGTACGGCGGGGTCCCGGTGGCCACGCCGTTCAGCATTGTGTTCGAGGAGAGCAGCGGCGTGGCGCCCGTCTCGCAGGCGCTCGGCTACGTCCACTGGAACGGCTCGGCGATCGGCACGACGTTCAACTCGTCCGGCGCGGTGAACACCGTCATGCCCACCGGCACCGGGATCTGGACCGTCACGCTGCCCGGCATCGGGTCGGCCGGGCTGGCCGGCGGCATCCAGGTGACCGCGTCCGACGCGAGCTTGCCGGCCCGGTGCAAGGTCAGCGCATGGGCGCCGATCGCGGCCGCGCAGCGGATCCAGGTGCGCTGCCACAACGCCACCAACGTGCCGCTCAACACGGGCTGGTACCTCACCTACCAGTTCCGGCGGGCCCTCACCGGCGGGGTGGCGCCGCCGCAGTACTTCGGCTACACCTTCGACAACACCCCCGCCAACCCCGGGCCGTACGTTCCGGCACCCCCGGCCATCAACTTCAACTCCGTCGGCTCGTTCAACGAGATCCAGAGCGCGGCGGTCGGCCAGCGCCTCGTGACCTTCCATCTGATCGGAGTGCTGCCCGACAACGTCCAGGTCACCGCGTTCGGCCCCGGGCCGGAGTTCTGCAACCTCGTCTCCATCTGGAACACCTCGGGGATGGAGGCCAGGGTGCGCAACGTCGCGTGCTACAACGCGGGCACCCGGCTCGACTACGCCTCCATGGTCAGTTACAACTCCGCCGTGTGATCCCCGCCCGCTGATCACCGACGGAAGGGCCCGGCACCCCACGCAGGGGTGCCGGGCCCGCCTTCGTCGTGCTAGCTCGCCGTGCAGGTGATCGGCGAAGGAACGGCGTTGGTGCCGTTCCACGAGGCCTGGAACCCGAACACGGCGGTCGCGCCCGCCGCGAGGTTGCCGTTGTAGGAGACGTTGCGCGCGGTCACCTGGGCCCCGGTCTGGGTGATCGTGGTGTTCCAGACCCAGGGGGTCACCGTCTGGCCGTTGGCGAAGGTCCACCCCACCGTCCAGCCGGTGATGGCCGAGCTGCCGGTGTTGCGCACCGTGACGTCAGCCTGGAAGCCGCCGGGCCAGGTGTTGGCGATCGAGTAGGTCGCGGTGCAGCCACCGCTCCCGCCGCCGGTGGTGCTGAACGTCACCGGGTTCGACGCCTGCGAGGAGTTGCCGGCCGCGTCCCTGGCCACCACGTAGAACGTGTAGGACGTGGACGCCGACAGACCCGTGAGCGCGAACGAGTTCGTGGACGCGGTACCCACGTTCACATCCGTCGTCCCGGCCTCACGGAACACGGTGTACCCGGTGACCCCGACATTGTCGGTGGACGCCGTCCACGACAGCGTCGCACCCGAGGACGTGATCGACGACGCCGTCGGAGTACCCGGCCTGGACGGCGCGGTGGTGTCGGTCGAGCCGGCAGTGGTGCTGAACGTCACCGGGTTCGACGCCTGCGAGGAGTTGCCCGCCGCGTCCCTGGCCACCACGTAGAACGTGTACGACGTCGACGCCGACAGACCCGTGAGCGCGAACGAGTTCGTGGACGCGGTACCCACGTTCACATCCGTCGTCCCGGCCTCACGGAACACGGTGTACCCGGTGACCCCGACATTGTCGGTGGACGCCGTCCACGACAGCGTCGCACCCGAGGACGTGATCGACGACGCCGCCGGAGTACCCGGCCTGGACGGCGCGGTGGTGTCCGTGGAACCGGCAGTGGTACTGAACGTCACCGGGCTGGACGCCTGCGAGGAGTTACCCGCCGCATCCCGCGCCACCACGTAGAACGTGTACGACGTCGACGCCGACAGACCCGTGAGCGCGAACGAGTTCGTGGACGCGGTACCCACGTTCACATCCGTCGTCCCGGCCTCGCGGTACACGTCGTAGCCGGTGACCCCGATGTTGTCGGTGGACGCGGTCCACGACAGCGTCGCGCCCGTGGACGTGATGGACGACGCGGTCGGAGTGCCCGGCCGCGACGGCGCGGTGGTGTCGGGGGTGGTACTGCCGGTGCGGTCGCCGTAGATGACGCCGCGGCCGTTGGTGCCGAGGTAGACCCGGCCGTAGATCCGCGGGTCGCCGGTCAGCGCCTCGCCGATGTTGCCGTACTGGTGCTGGTCGTCGTTGATGCGGACCCAGGTGGCGCCGGTGTCGTCGGAGCGGTAGACGCCGCGCACGCCGTCGATCTTGCCGATGGTGAACAGGGCCTGGTTGGTCCGGCCGGGGGCCGCCTTGCCGAAGCCGATGTTGTCGGCCTCGGTGACGTTGGACAGCTTGGTGAACGACGCGCCCGAGTTGGTGGAGTGCCACAGGCCGTACGTGGTGCCCGTGCCGCCCGCCAGCCAGATGTCGCCCTCGGTGCCGGGCAGCGCCTTGAAGCGGACGTTGCCGCTGGCGGGCAGGCCCGTCGCGGCGGTGCGGGTGAAGGTGGCGCCACCGTTGGTGCTGACGTAGAAGCCGCCACCGGAGAAGGCGTAGAACTTGCTCGCGTTCACCCGGTCCGACTCGACGACCGCGTTGGCGGGCACGCCGGACGCGGCGCTCCAGCTGTTGCCGTAGCCGACCGAGTAGACGACCTGCTGGCCGGCGTCGCCGGGCGCCCACAGGAAGCGGCTGCCGTCGGCGTTCGCGGCCACCGTGCCGCCGCTGTTGACCCCGCCGGGCTCGGTGCCCTGGAACCAGTTGGCCCCGCCGTCGGTGGAGAACGCCACGTGGCTGTCGTTGGGCCGGTCGGAGTCGGTGAAGTTGCCCGCCCGCACCATGATGCTCGCGTTGTTGCCCGCGTAGTCCAGGCTGGTGGTGGAGGTGAACACCGGCGAGGTGAACATCATCGCGGGGACCTGGGTGAGGTCGGTGTGCCGGAACCCGCCGATGTCACCGAGGCCGCTGATCAGCGGGGCGCCGGACGGCGGGCTGAGCAGGTCGAGCACCGCGGTCTCCTCCAGGCCCGCCGCCATGGGCTTGATGGTGAACTGGCCGCCGCTGTCCCACAGGTTGAGGTCGGTGGTGCCGTAGATGGTGGCGCCGGTGCCGTACATCATGCGGTTGGAGTTGAACGGGTCGATCTCCATCGACTCGGTCATCCAGCCGAGCTTGGGCGTCACCTCGGGGGGTTGGGGGTTGGTGCCGAACGTCAGCCACGGGCTGGATGAGATGTCCATCTTGTAGCGGAACGAGCGGTTGGGGTAGCTGGTGAAGTCCCACACCCGGGTCCACGTCGCGCCGGAGTCGGTGCTGCGGAAGAAGATGACGTCCGGCCACCAGGAGATCTGGGTGGCGACCATCAGGGTGCCGGGGCGCTGGCGGTCGACGGTGAGGCCGCTGTAGCCGAAGTAATCGTCGGAGCTGCTGGACGGGATCGGGCTGATCTGGGTCCAGGTGCCGGTCGCGGTCGCGTACCGCCAGACGTCGCCCTTGGCGCCGCTGTAGGGGCCGCCGGTGTCGCTGGTGGCGAGGAACAGGTAGCCGTTGGTCGTGTCCAGCACCCCCTTGTGCGCGATGTAACCGGTGGGCTGCCCGGCGAGGCGCTCCCACGTGCTGCCGCCGTTGGTGGTGCGGTAGACGGTGTTCGCCTTGTCGGCCACACCCACGTAGATCGTCTGGGTGGCGTTGCCCGAGGTGCCGGTGCGCTTGTCGAACGTCACCCACACCACGCCCTGGTTGTCACCGCCATAGGCATCGCCGGGGGTCTCGGCGTAGTTGCCGGCGTTGGGGAAGTTGGTCACCTTCGACCACGTCACGCCGGAGTCAGTGCTGCGCCACAGACCGTTGCCGCTCGGCGCGCCGAAGTACAGGACGCTGTTGCGGTTGGGGTCGATCGCCAGCCGCTCGCCCATGCCGCGGCCCGGCATGTTGCCGCCCAGCTTGAACGGCAGGACCGTGCGCTGCCAGGTGGCGCCCTTGTCCGAGGAACGCAGGATGGCGCCGTTGTTGGGGTCCCAGTCGTTGGTGTACATGCCGGCCGCGACGTAGACCTTGTTGGGATCGACGGAGTCGGTGGCGAGGCTCACCACGCCGTTGTAGCCCCAGTCGTCGAAGCCGACCCAGTCCAGCATCGGGATCCAGCTCTGGGTGGACTGGTTCCAGCGGTACGCCCCGCCGATGTCGGTGCGGGCGTAGATGAGGTTCTGCTGCGACTGGTTGAAGATGATCCCCGGGACGAAGCCGCCCCCGGCGATCTGCACGTTCTTGAAGGTGTACGGGTCGGACGCCGCCGCCGTCACCGGCGGCGCCTCCACGCCCGCGGCGAAGCATGCCGCCATCACTATGGCGAGCAAGCCGAGTAGCTTCTTGCGCATGAACGGTTTCCCTTTCGACGACGGACAACCGCCATGCACGATCAGGTGGGACCCTGACCGTCGACCTCCAGCGTGCATGGAACTGTGATCAGGCGCCTGACACGCCTCGGCCGCAGGTTCACACAGCCCGGCAGGGCGCGTCAATAGTTTGGCGCCTAAACTTTCTACGGTTGGGACAGACCAGGTCGCCGGTTTCCGGCCCCGCCGTTTTCCCAGGTGAAAGCACGAAATTTCGGGGTAGCGGGTGCTGCCGTGGCACACCAACTGACCCTGGCGGCGCCGGACCTCCGGCTCGATGTCAACCTGCTCGACTACGCCGTCCTCGCGCTCTACTTCCTCACCGTGCTCGGCATCGGCTTCGTCGCCCGCCGCACGATCAAGACCAGCCTCGACTTCTTCCTGTCGGGCCGGTCCCTGCCCGCCTGGATCACCGGGCTGGCGTTCCTGTCCGCCAACCTCGGCGCCACCGAGATCCTCGGCATGGCCGCCAACGGCGTGCAGTACGGCGTCGCGACGGTGCACTACTACTGGATCGGCGCCGTGCCCGCGATGGTGTTCCTCGGCGTCGTCATGATGCCGTTCTACTACCGCTCCAAGGTGCACAGCGTGCCGGAGTTCCTGCGGCGGCGCTTCAACGGCCAGACGCAGCTGCTCAACGCGATCACCTTCGCCGTGGCGCAGATCCTCATCGCCGGGATCAACCTGTACGCGCTGGCGCTGGTCATGGGAGCCCTGCTCGGCTGGCCGCTGATGCTGTCCATCGTGGTGTCCGCGGCCATCGTGCTCGGCTACCTCGTGCTCGGCGGGCTGTCCTCGGCGATCTACAACGAGGTCATGCAGTTCTTCGTCATCCTGGCGGGCCTGATCCCGGTGACCGTGCTCGGGCTGATCAAGGTGGGCGGGTTCTCCGGCCTCGCCGACAAGGTGCGGCAGTCCGCGCTCGGCGACCCCGGCCTGCACGCCTGGGGCGGCACCGCCTCCGGCGACAACCCGCTCGGCGCGCACTGGGTCGGCATCGTGCTCGGGCTCGGGTTCGTGCTGTCGTTCGGGTACTGGACCACCAACTTCGCCGAGGTGCAGCGCGGCCTGTCCGCCCGCAACACCAACGCCGCCCGGCTCACGCCCATCGTCGCCGCCTACCCCAAGATCTTCATCCCGGCGGTCACCGTCATCCCCGGCCTCGTCGCCCTGGTGCTGTTCAGCGACCTCGGCAAGCCCGGCGGGCCGCAGTACAACGAAGCCATCCCGCTGCTCATGGGCGACCTGCTGCCGAACGGCGTGCTCGGGGTGGCGGTCACCGGGCTGCTGGCGTCGTTCATGGCGGGCATGGCGGCCAACATCAGCGGGTTCAACACGGTCTTCACCTACGACATCTGGAAAGGGCACGTCCGCAAGGACCGGCCCGACGGCTACTACCTGCGGCTCGGGCGGTGGGCCACCGTCGGGGGTGTGCTGCTCGGCATCGGCACCGCGCTGATCGCCTCCGGGTTCAGCAACATCATGAACTACCTGCAGACGTTGTTCTCGTTCTTCAACGCGCCGCTGTTCGCGACGTTCATCATCGGCCTGTTCTGGCGGCGGATGTCGGCCTGGGCCGGGTTCTGGGGCCTGCTGAGCGGCACGGTGGCGGCGTTCGCGTCGTACATCCTGTACAAGGCCGAGCTGATCGACTTCGGCACCGAGCTGAACGCCAGCTTCTGGGGGGCCGGCATCGCGTTCGCCGTGGACGCCGTCGTGTCCGTGGTGGTCACGCTGCTCACCACGCCCAAGCCGGAGAGCGAGCTGCGGGGCCTGGTCTACGGGCTGAGCGACGCGTCCCTCGCCGACGACACCATCAAGGGCGACAAGGCCTGGTACCGCTCCCCCGTCCTGCTCGGCGCCGGCGCCGTGGTGCTGGCCGCCGCGCTCTACATCCCCTTCGTCTGAACCTCTCCCCCGCCATAGATCGGAGACCCTCCGGTGAACGAACAGAACGACCGGCCCGGCCCGCACGACCGCACCCCCGTCGACGACTGGACCGGTTCAGAAGACTCCTCCGGCACCCCCGCGGACGACCCCGCCGCGCGGGGGCGAGCCGCCCGCCTGTTCGACATCCGCCGCATCATCGGCGGCCTGTTCCTCGTGTACGGCGTGATCCTCACCGTCACCGGGATCGTCGACGGCCAGGAGGCGGTGACCAAGGCAGCGGGCGTCCGGGTGAACCTCTGGACCGGCATCGGGATGATCGTCGTCGCGGCGATCTTCCTCGTCTGGGAGCGCCTGCGCCCCGTGGACGCCCCCGCACCCGCCGCCGCCGAGGACCACGACCCCGCGGCTCGACCTGACTGAACCGGATAAGCCATCAGCGTTATCAGCACATGGAACTTTCAGCCGAATACCCCATGAATGCCCAGCTCACGTCGCGGCCTCGCCCCCTCCGGCTTCCTCGCCCGGCCCGTTCGTCCCTACGATCGCGGGCGAATCCCCCCGGAGGTGGACGATGGCCGCGAGGCGCACGGTCCTTGCAATGCTTACGGCACTTGTCGGCGTTCTGGCGTACCTGGTCGTCACGCCGGCGCTCCCCGCCCGGGCGGCCACGGTCAGGATCATGCCGCTCGGCGACTCGATCACCGGATCCCCCGGTTGCTGGCGCGCCCTGCTGTGGAACCGGCTCGCCCAGGCCGGCTACACCGGCCTCGACTTCGTCGGCACCCTCGGCCCGCAGGGCTGCGGCGTGTCGTACGACGGCGACAACGAGGGCCACGGCGGCGCCCTGGTCACCACGGTGGCCGACCAGAACCAGCTCGTCCCGTGGCTCGCCTCGGCCCGCCCCGACATCGTGCTGATGCACTTCGGCACCAACGACGTGTGGAGCAACCGGTCCACCCAGACGATCCTCGCCGCGTACGGCAAGCTGGTCGACCAGATGCGCGCCAGCAACCCGAACATGAAGGTGCTGGTCGCCCAGATCATCCCGATGAACCCGAGCTCCTGCCCCGAGTGCGCCGCCCGCACCGTCAACCTGAACAACGCGATCCCCGCCTGGGCCGCCTCCAAGACCACGTCGGCGTCCCCCGTCGTGGTCGTCGACCAGTGGACCGGCTTCAGCACCTCCAGCGACACCGGCGACGGCGTCCACCCCAACGCCACCGGCGACCGCAAGATCTCCGACAAGTGGTTCTCGCCCTTGTCCGCCATGCTGACCGGCACCACGGCAACCCCTACCGTCACCCCCACCCGCACCCCCACCGTGACCCCCACGGTGACCCCCACCGTTACGCCGACCGTGACGCCGACCGTGACCCCCACGCGGACCCCGACCCCCACCACCAGCCCCGGCGGCTGCCAGGCCACCTACACCGTCACCAACACTTGGCCCGGCGGCTTCCAAGCCTCGGTGACGGTCCGCAACCCAGGCCCCATGAGCACCACCGCCTGGACCGTCCGCTGGACCTGGCCAAGCGGCCAGAACATCACCCAGGCCTGGAACGCCACCGCCACCACCTCCGGCACCGCGGTAACGATCCGCAACGCCAGCTACAACGGCACCCTGTCCGCCAACGCCACCACAACCTTCGGCTTCACCGCCACCTACACCACCACCAACACCACCCCCACCCCCATAACCTGCACCTTCCCCTAACCCCCACCCCGGACTCAGGCCCCCGGCCCCCACC
>NZ_JBHSRF010000098.1:0-29392 GCF_042658925.1 Sphaerisporangium aureirubrum | reverse complement strand
ACCAGACCTTCACCATCAACCCCTGCAACCTGCAACTGCTCTACCAAGGACGCAGCCCCAGCTCCGGCGGCGACTACGGCCTCCTGCCCTACCGCCCAGGAGTACTCACCCTGCAACGCTGACGCCATGACACCAAAGGCCACTTGCGATCACCGCAAGTGGCCTTTGGACTCGGCCGGCCGGCTCAGGGCCGGTGGGCCCAGATCAAACCGCGGCGGCCGGAGGTCACCGTGCCGACCGCCCAGACGGAACCACTCTCCGGCTGGATGGCGAGGTCACGCACGAACGCCTTCTTGTTCGACGGAGCCGGAAAAGCACCCGCCTCGACACTGTCGACGCCGATGTGCAGATACCCGCTGCCCCCACCCTTGGCGTCGTAGACGACCCAGGCCCCGCCCCTGCCGTCAGGCTCCGCCTGAGCGCGCGGCTGGATACCGAGCCCGGCACGGACCTCGAACTCGAAGCCGCCCAGATAGCCGGTCAGCAGCAAAGTCTCCCCGCAGAAGGCACGCTTCGCACCCCCGCACGGCCAAGCGGCCCACCCGACGGCCATCACCCGCGCAGTCTCACCGTCGACCGCGACATCCGTCAGCTCCGAGATCTGCCCCGGGTGCGAAGCCGGAACCGCCGGAAGCGCGACCGCCCGCCAGGCCTTCCCGGACCAGCGAGCCAGAGCCGCTTTCCCCCGCACCGACCCCGCCGCCCACTTCCCGTCGAGCCCCTTGACCACGATCGGCGTAGGGACCTTGCGCCACCCCGACCCGACCAGACGCCGCACCGTGGACCGCGCCTTCCACCCAGCCTTCCCAGCCGACGGAAAGACATTGGCGTCCTCGATGACCCACAGATTCGCGCCGATGGAGTTCGCCCGATCCACCCGGCCGTAAGGCCACCGCTTGACCAGCCAGCGCTTCCCATCCCACCGCCCGTACCGCGACGCACCAAACGCCCAAACCCTGGTGTCAGACGCCGACGTCAGCCGCCTGACCCGAAACCCCGGCCCACCGACCCGCTTGAAGCTGGCCCCCCGGCCCTTCAACAGCAGCGACTCGACACCTTTCGACCCACCGGCCGGACGCCTCGTCCCAGCAACCCAGACCGCCCCCCCCGGCGTAACCGTCACCGCGTCATAGGAGTCGCGACCGTCGTCCTGAACGACCTTCCACTCACCAACCGCCCCCACGGCGTCAGCGGCGACCGCCGGCCCCACAGCGACGAACAAGGCGACGGATACAGCGGTGCCGCGAAACAATAACCCCATAAAGAGTGAGACGCGCCTGTCAGACAAAAAGTTGACACACCACCAGGCATAGCCTGCCGAGACCCCGACCCATCGCGCCCCACCTCACGGCCCGGCTGGTCACCCAAGCCAAAAGCAAAGGCCGGTCCCATCTCAGGAACCGGCCTCTGACCTGGTACTTCTGGGTCGGGGTGGCGGGATTTGAACCCACGGCCTCTTCGTCCCGAAGCAATCCCAGAGAGATCCCTAGATGCGGCAAAATCTCGCCTGACCTGCGCCTACCGTGTCTCGATGTTCATGGCCGTCCGGGCTTGTACGGGGCCGTTGTCACTCAGTTCGTCACTCGGCTACCGGGCTGCCGCGAGGGCATCGCGCAAGGTCACGGCGTGCGGCGCGCCTCGACTGCCGAGTTCCCCGGCGGTCTCGGCGAGTTCCTTGACCGCATGGCGGTTGAGTCGAACGGCGTCGGTCACGACCGGCAATGCCGTGCTCAGGCTCGCCTCGGCGTCCCCGGCCTTCGCGTGTGCGCGTGCCAGGCATGAGGCGTACCACGCACGGTCGCGCCGATAGGAATCCGGTAGCCGATTGAGTCCGGAGGCGAGGAGTTCAACCGCCTGTCCCCGGTTGCTCAGGTGCAGCTCGGCCATGCCGCGTTGGAGCGTGAACCACATCTCGTCGTAGAAGTACATCCATGCGGGCTCGTCTTCACTGTGCTCGGCTGCTCCACTGATCAAGGTTTCGGCCTCGTCCAGCAGTGCATGCGTCTGGTCGGCGGTGCCGGCGAGTGCGTGTCCGCGGGCTGCCATCTGTGCTGCCATTCCTCGTACACCTGGCGTGACCTGGCCGCTGTGAGAACGGGCTGCCTCGGCCAGGCCGACGCAACGACGTGCGTTGCCCGCGCTCTATGCCTGGTGAGCCTTCATGCTCAAGGTCGTGGTGGCCATGTTGGCGTCGCCGATCTCCAGAGCCCAGTCATGCGCGCGGTCGTACCAGGCCAAGGCGGCGGGCTGGTCGTCGATGTCCAAAGACATCCATGCGATGAACTGCGCGTACTGGGCGGCGAGATCCACGATGCGTTCCGCCAGGGGACCTCTCGCGCTGTTGGCGAAGTCGGCCACGACGCCGAGTTGCTGGCGCACCACGCCGATCAGCGGCCGGCTACCAATGCTGTCCTCGACCTTGCGATGTTCGGCAAGGCAGGTCGCGAGCCAGTCGAGTGTCACGGCGTCCAGGCGGGTCGGCTGCTCAATCGCCTTGGTGATCCGCTGGAACAGGTCCGGGTCGGGAGCTATGGACGCCAGCGGGAACGCGGGGACCGGAACAACGGTGGCCTGCTCCGGTGGGAACAGGTCGGCTTCCGCCATCTCTAGCGCTCTGGCGCACAGCAGACGGTAACGCTCACTTGGATAGTGATCACCACGCTCCCACCCTCGGATGGTCCGCGTGAGGTCGGCGAGCGTCGGGAGCTGCGTCCCCTGCTCTTGTGCGACGTTCCGCAGTTGCCGAGCCATGTCCGCCACACTGCCGACACGGGCCTTGCGCTCGGCACGCAGGATGGCGGCCCACTCAGGCGTACTCGCTGCGGTGCTCATCGGCTACCCCCGGACATTCGCGGATACGACCGTGCCTGCTGCTATCCCCAATTCTCATCCTGCGTCCGCTGATCGCGAGCGGTTAGCTGAATGTGACACGCATCAGTTACCGACCGCGCACGGAGAGGAACCGGCGACCATGGCCGTCAGCCGAGGTACCACACGCATCGAGAAGCACAGCGCACAGCTCGGTGAGCTGGCACGCCACCTCCGGGAGCGTGGCGTGCCCAACCTCGTGAGCAAGCGAATCAGACTCAAGATCGACACGACACCTCATGGGACGCGGTCCTCTGTGGACTACGACGCTCCGGAGTTGGCCGTATGGTCCGACGACGGCACAACCGTCGCCATCGTCGTGGTCGATGACAACCAGAAGGTAACGGCCTTCTCGATGCGTCCCCCGGGTCAGGCTCCCCAAATGCTGTGCTCAGTGGATGCCCCTGGCGAAGGGGCCGCGATCATCGCGGGGATGGTCCACCTCGACTCCACCGAGACCCCATGATCTATCCTCACTACGATCCCGCCGACTTACCGGACGATCAGCGCCAGGCGAACCCCGAAACGACCAGACGGGTTCTTGGGGCAGTGGCCGACATTCTGGAGATCGAGCGCCGGCGATGCCAAGCGGCAGGACTGATCCAGTCGTGGCAGCTATCCCGGGCCGATCTCGACAGGGCCGCCGCCTCGTTGGGCCTTCCGCCGATCTCGGATCAGGAATGGAACGTCATCCACGCGACGCACGACAACACGCCTGACTCCGAACACCATGATCACGTCGTGCCGGGCAGGCGAGGGACATAGGCGGTCCGGCACGACGGAGCCCCCCACGGGGAAGTGATGGTGGGGGGCTCGTCCATGTGTGGAACCGGCGCAGGACAGAACCATGCCGCCCGGTGGACCGGTGCGAAGCGCCGGGCCTCCGATCGCCCCCAACCCCGTGTGGAGGCCAGCCACAGCATGGCGATCGTAGGGCTGCATTGGTGGAGACCTCACGAATGCTGTCGCGTGGAGCTGTCGCATGGTCTGGGTCGCCTCGAATGAATGTCCTCATGTCGGCGTCCTCTCTATCGGGGGCCGCTGGCCGGAGGGCGGCGTGCCCCGGGACCGGCCCCCAAGGCCGCATGCCCGGGGCGCTGGTCGCCCGCAGGGCGGGCGGCCCCCGGCGAGCGAAGCGAGCCTTGACCCAGTAAAGAAACTTTGAGCCGATTACACGCGCAGTGCCGAGAGTCCTCTGGGCTCTGCTGAGTTGTAGTCGCTGACGGCTGCCACCTCGAATCGATCTCCAGGGGCTTCGATCTCGGTGAACTCCAGGGGCCGGCCGTGCTGACTGAGCATGACCCTGCGGATGACCAGTAGGGGTGTGCCGATCGGTTCCATGCCGAGGTCCTCGTAGGTCTCGCCGTAAGGCATCTGGGTGTGTACGGAGGTGGTCCAGCGCACCGGTCCGTGTGCGCGTTCCAGGTAGGCGTAATAGTCCTCCGGCTCCACATGCGAGTCGATCTCTCGATCGGCACCTTCGCCGGTGATGGTGGCGACCAGGTCGGCCAGGACATAGGAGCACAGGTGGATACGCGCGCGGGTCTTGGTGTGTTGCCAATAGGCGTACCGGTAGACGGCCATACTGCCTCGCCGTACGGCCAGGACGTCGGCTGTGCTCCCTTCGGCGGTCATGAACAGGGCTGAGTTGGGAGTGACCTTGGCTTGTGCGCGTTCGGCTTCGCTGGGAACGGTGACGTGCTGCCATTGCTGCTTGGCAGGGTCGTAAGCCGGGCTGAGTAGATCTTCATGTTCCGGCCAACCGGTAAGGATCATGCGGCGGTCAGGGGTGGGACGGACGAAGGTACCGCGTCCGTGAGCGATGGTGAGTAGCCCTTCCCCTGCGAGCTGGGCGATCGCTTTGCGGATGGTCGGGCGTGAGGTGGCGTACTCGGAGGCGAGGAATGCCTCCCCGGGGAGCGCCTGACCTGGTTGGTAGTGGTGTTGCAGGATGTCGGTCCGCAACAGGTCGGCGATCATCCGCCAGCGCGCGCCGGTCTTGTCTTCGCTCATATGGTGACCCCCTTTCAACGTTTGGTCTTTACAAGAGGTAGCACGTGTTGGCTAGCCAACACGTAGTACGTCTTGGCCTACATCTGTCGCATCGAGGCAAAGGAGGTCCCGATGAGCACTAAGGAGGAACGCCACATCACCCCGGGCCGGCATCCGGAATGGCTGGTCGATCTCGCAGAAGTGATCAATGCTCCCGGCTACGAGCGATGGCGCTCGATGGTCGCAGCGACCGGCGGGTGCGCCAATCCGGTGCACCTCGCCGGCGGGTCCCACATCGTCGAAGCGGCTACCGGCGAGGTCCTGCACTCCTACCAGACCGCCGACGAACCCTCAGGGCATCTGCTGGTGGCGTGTGGCAACCGGCGTGCGTCGGTCTGTGCGGCCTGTTCGGAGGTCTACCGGGCCGACACCTTCCAACTCATCCGCGCCGGTCTGTCCGGCGGCAAAGGGGTCCCTGAGCGGGTGAGCGGCCACCCCCGCGTGTTCGCCACGCTGACGGCTCCCTCGTTCGGTCCGGTGCATACCCGGCGCGAGAGGAACGGCAAGGTCCGGGCCTGCCGTCCGCGTAGGTACGGGAAGCGCTGCGAGCACGGAAACGACATCGGGTGCCGTGCTCGGCACGAACCTGCCGACGATCGTTTAGGTCAACCGATCTGTCCGGACTGCTACGACTACTCCGGAGCCGTGCTGTGGCAGGCGCATGCCGGGGCCTTGTGGCACCGGTTCACGCTGGAGGTCCGGCGGGAACTGGCTAGGCAGGCCGGGATGAGCCGGGCGGAGTTCGGCAGACAGGTCCGGGTGTCGTTCGCCAAGGTCGCCGAGTACCAGCGGCGGGGCCTGGTCCACTTCCATGCGGTCATCCGCCTCGACGGTCCGAAGGGTGCGGCCGATCTTCCCCCGGAGTGGACCGATCACGGGATGCTCGTCCGAGCGATCCCGGCGGCGGCTCGGCGCGTGGAAGTCCTGTCCCCTGTGAGCGCGCTGGGACGGCGGCGGCTGGTGTGGGGTGATCAGCTCGATATCCGGCCGATCGTCATGAGTGAAGCGCTGGACGGGGTGTCTGAGCGTGCGGTGGCCGGTTACATCGCCAAGTACGCGACTAAGGGCGCGGAAGCCTCGGGAACGGTCGATCACCGTCTGTCGTGCAAGGGGTGCCGGGGAGACGGACGGGTGAGCGATCTCATCCCTTGCGAGCACTGCCGGGGCACCGGTCTACGGCCAGGGCTGAACCTGGAGTTGCTTCCGGTGACCGAGCACGCTCGGCGCATGCTCCGCACGTGCTGGGAGTTAGGCGCGCGTCCCGAGTTCGCCGGTCTGCGGCTGCGGTCCTGGGCACACATGCTGGGCTTTCGGGGCCATTTCTCCAGCAAGAGCCGCCATTATTCCGTCACGCTCGGCAAGCTGCGCGGCATCCGTTCTGATCACCGTGCGCGGGAGTCGCGGGAACGTCATGGGCTGCCCGCGCTCGGTGACGCCACAACGCTGGTCGTCGGTCACTGGCGTTTCGCCGGAATCGGGTACTCCCCCGGTGAGGCGATCTTGGCTGAGCAGATCCGGCAACGCGTCCAGACCGCGCGAGCGATCGCCGCACAGCGGGCGGCCGAATGACCCCATCCCCCGGACTCGACACTCCGCGGCTGTACCGCGTCAGCGACGCCATGCGCCTGCTCAGCATGAGCCGCACCGTCATCTACGAGCAGATCCGGGCCGGACGCCTCCGCTCGGTCACTCAAGGCCGTACCCGGCTGATCCCGGCCTCGGCCATCTCCGACTACATCGCCCTACTGGAAAAGGAAGCGAGAGCATCATGACCACGCGACGCAGCCGGGGAGACGGCGGCCTCCACTGGGACGAAGCACGTCAACGCTGGATCGCCTCGGTAACCGTGGGCTACACCCCTGCGGGAAAGCGCATCGTCAAGAAGGCCAGCGGCAAGACCAAGACGGAATCCAAGGCCAAGTTGAAAGAGATCATCCGCGATTACGAAGACGGCTTGGCCATCGCGCCGGCGGACTACACGGTTGAACGCGCGGTCAATGACTGGCTGGCCTACGGGCTCAACGGACGCCACAGCGGCACTCTTGCCGCGTGCACCATCCTCTGCAACACCCACGTCATCCCGGCTCTCGGTGCCCGGAAGCTCCGAGACCTCAGCGCGGAAGACGTGGACAAGTGGCTCGCCGACAAGGCGAAGACGCTCAGCACTCGCACTCTGCAAGGACTTCACTCGTGCCTGAACCGCGCGATCAAGCGGGCCATGGCACGCGACAAGGTGAAGCGGAACGTGGTGGCACTGTGTTCGGTGCCGCAGGGCAAGGCCGGCCGTCCCTCGAAGGCGCTCACCCTCGTCCAGGCCGAATCCATGCTCAAGGCGGCGGAGGGCTCACGGATGTACGCCTATATCGTCCTATCCCTGCTTACGGGAGCACGGACGGAAGAACTCAGGGCGTTGACGTGGGATCACGTTGATATGGAAGGTGACCCGAACGCCAATCCGCCTGTGCCGCCGTACGTGGCCGTCTGGCGTTCTGTGCGGGCCGGGGGCGACACCAAGACACGTAAGTCGCGTCGGACTCTCGCCCTGTCCAAGCGCTGCTTGGATGCGTTACAGCGGCAGAGGGAACAGCAGGAAAGGGAGCGGGAAGCTGCGGGGGAGAAGAGGCAGGAGAACAACCTCGTGTTCGCATCCAAGGTCGGGACCCCACTCGATCCCTCGCATGTACGGCGCGACTTCCGCAACGCCATCAAGAATGCCGAGGGGGTGAACCCCGCCGAGTGGACGCCCCGAGAACTCCGGCACAGCTTCGTCTCGCTGCTCTCGGACAACGGCCTCCCCTTGGAGGAGATCTCCCGCCTCGTCGGCCACAGCAGCACAGCAACGACGGAAGCCGTCTACCGCAAGCAGATCCGCCCTGTACTGGAGACTGGTGCTAGGGCGATGGACTGGATCTTCGGCCGCGAAGAGGAAAGGTCTTCAGATTAAACCAAGAGCTTCTTCGGCAGAGGTGAAGCCGGTGCAAAAGTTTATGCAGCGGTGGCAATGAAGGACAGCGTCCGGGGAGTTGTGATTGGGTAGTTCGGTGAGCATGTAATTAGGGATCTCGATCTTAGAGATTCGCGCGAGCGGATCACGAGGCCGTGGTAGATATGAGATTTCATGAAGTCTTTCCACGTTGCGTACGACGGCATGTGCCGTAACGAGGTAAGTAGTTCCCGGGCTGTGGCGTTGACACTCCGTATCTCCGCAAATCGTGCAGCTATCGTCCGTATCTACTTCCGCTGTTTTATCGTAAACCTGACCAGGCTGATGCTCACACTCGGATAGGTCAGAGTCACAGACCGAGCAGTGCCGCTGAGCAGTGAAGCCGACCGACATTCCGATTCGTACATGCATTATGGACTGCCGGCATACATCGAACCACGTGTTCCCGTCTCGCTCAGCGACACACCCAAACAGGCCGGCCTTCAGTTCGGCCAACCTATGCACGTAGTCATGAGCCTCGGCTGCATAGGCGGTATCTTCGAGATGATCAAAAGCGTCGACCGTCGCGTTGAGAGCGGTTCGGGCACGTTGCTCTAACGTAACAAGATCGACTTCGGAGGTTGCCAGGCACTTGCGGAGCGCCGTCCACGCGCGTTGGCGAGCTCGCGCGATCGCCAAGTCTTCGTGTGGTATCCACGGCGCGGAAAGATCCAAGGGAGGTGGGACCTTGCAACGGCCGACTGAGAGTAGGTCCCGAAGGATCTGGCCGTACACGCGCCGCGCGTCGGAGAGAAGTTCTAGGCCGACGGCAAGCAGGATCTGGTCGCGAGCCGGACCGCTAGGCGGAGGTAGCGAGACGCCGGTGCGGACAGCGTAACCCGCTGATTTTAGGCCGAGTAGAGATCGTGAAGGGCCGGTCCTGAACCAAATCGGATTCCGGGTCGGTTGCATCATTGGGGGCTTGGCCCCCCGCGAAGTAGTTCCCGAACGGCATCTACAACTTGCTCGCCGGGCCCGCTTATTTTTAGATTTTCAATTGTGCGACCGTCTTCTGTGAGGCGTCCTAAGCTTAGAGTCATGGTCGGCTGGTGCGCATCATGTCCACCACTCGCCCCTGCGTTGTGAATCCTGGCAAGGAGTATGCGGGCAACTGAAACAACGCCTTCTTCGGCGAGGGCTTGGCCGATAAACATGGCCACTGCGAGCGCTACCTCTGAACTGTACTCGCTAGCATAGGTGCGCTCCGAACTAGAGTGCGCCCACTCGGTATTCACCCCGGCCTGGCGAAGAGCCTTCAGCGTTGATATATCTTCCGTCCGGTATTCGGCACGCCCCTCACGAACTCGCTGCGGAAGAATGAAGACATCGACAGGATTCGGTGAGTCCAAGGGCAGATGGTGGAAGTAGTCCGGGACCGGTAGCCGCTCTACTGTTACGCCGCCCGTGGTTTGGGAGTCAGCCATGTCATTAGTCTTCCACGCAGAGTGGGGGGCAGCAGTCCAAACGAACCTTCGGACCCAACGGACGGCATAGTCACTCAGTTAGTCACCCAGGGGACACAGAAGGCCGGTTCCGATGATCGGAACCGGCCTCTCAGCTGGTACTACTGGGTCGGGGTGGCGGGATTTGAACCCACGGCCTCTTCGTCCCGAACGAAGCGCGCTGCCAAGCTGCGCTACACCCCGGTGCACGAGTTGTTGGCTCGTGCTTCGCTGAGTCTAGCGGACTTTGGGGGCGGTCGCGTACGGGTACTTAGCGGGACGGGCGGCGGGGGAGGAGGGTGAGGAGGGTGGCTTCGGGGGGGCAGGAGAAGCGGGCGGGGGCGTAGGGGGAGGTGCCTAGGCCGGCGGAGACGTGGAGCCAGGCGGAGTCGTGGCGGTGGAGGCCTTTTACGCGGGGGCGGTCTATGCCGCAGTTGGTCACCAGGGCGCCGTAGAAGGGGATGCAGAGCTGGCCGCCGTGGGTGTGGCCTGCCAGGAGGAGCTGGTAGCCGTCCTGGGCGAACAAGGTCATGTTCCTTGGCTCGGGGGAGTGCATCACGCCCAGGCGGAGGTCGGCGCCGGTGGGGGCGGGGCCCGCGATCAGGTCGTAGCGGTCGCGGTTGATGTGGGAGTCGTGGATGCCGCCCACGTGGACGTCCAGGTCGCCGACCTTGAGTCTGGCGGTGGTGTTGTTCATGTCCAGCCAGCCGGCGGCGGTCATGCTCGCGCCGAGCTCGGTCCAGGGGAGGTTGGGGATGTGCTGGCGGCGGTCGTTCCGAGACGTGCGCCAGAGGTACCTGGCGGGGTTCTTGGGGGTGGGGGCGTACAGGTCGTTGGAGCCGTAGACGAACAGGCCCGGGCGGGCCAGGAGGGGCTCGACGGCGCGGAGGTACGCGGGGATCGCGTCGGGGTGGGCGATGGTGTCGCCGGTGTTCACGACGAGATCGGGGTTGAGGCCGTCCAGGGTGCGGACCCAGTTGATCAGGCGGGTGCGGCCCGGCGTCAGGTGGAGGTCGGAGATCTGGAGGATGCGGACGGGACGCTGCCCGGGCTCCAGCACCGGCACGTCGAACCGGCGCAGACGGAACCAGTTGCGCTCGATCACCGAGGCGTAACCGAGGCCGGCCACGCCGAGGCCGAGCAGAGACAGGGGTATCGCGGCAGCTTTCCTCACCTGTTCATCATGCCCGAGGGAGGGGCCTTACGCCTCCCGGCGTCCGCATCCGGGTGTCTGTGGACGATGGTCACCCCGGTGGTGGGGGAGGCGGCAAGATGGGGGTCATGAGTTCTTTGAAGGACACGTTGAAGACGGACCTGACGACCGCCATGAAGGCGCGGGACGAGGTCCGGACGCGGACGCTGCGCATGGCGCTGGCGGCGGTCAGCACCGAGGAGGTCTCCGGCAAGACGGCTCGGCAGCTCTCCGACGACGAGATCGTCAAGGTGCTGACCAAGGAGGCCAAGAAGCGGCGGGAGGCGTCCGAGGCGTTCGCCGGGGCCGGGCGGGCGGAGCAGGCCCAGGCCGAGCTGGACGAGCAGGCGGTGCTGGAGGCGTACCTCCCCGCGCAGCTCAGCGACGAGGAGCTGGAGCGGCTCGTGGAGGAGGCCATCGCGGAGAGCGGGGCCGAGGGGCCCCGGGCGATGGGTCAGGTGATGAAGGTCCTCAACCCGAAGGTCGCGGGGCGCGCGGAGGGCGGCCGGGTGGCTCAGGCGGTGCGGGGGAAGCTGGCGGGCTGACCGGCTGGGTCGCCGGGGCGGACGAGGACGGCGGGCCGCTGGTCAGGGCGGCCCGCCGTTGACGTCAGTTGGTGGCGTGGACCAGGGGGGTGGCCGGGTCGGTGCCGGTGCCGTCCTGGCCGCCGGGGCCGCCGCCCGGAGGGTCGTTCGGGTTGGGGGGGTCGCCCTGGCCGCGGGGGTCGCCGGGACCGCGGGGGTCGTCGTCGGGGGAGAAGGGGCGGCCGTCGGGGTTCTTCTCCTTGGGGGGCTTGGGGGCGCAGCCGGTGGTGCAGCCTCCGAAGCGGCTCATGTCGGGGTTGGTGAAGGACGAAGGCTCGATGCCGGCCAGCGCCTTGAGCATCGTGGCCTTCCAGATCTGGCCGGAGATGGTGGCGCCGAAGACCTCGCCGTAGTACCTGCCGCCGATCGTCACGCCGCGCAGCGGGTGGGTGTAGGAGCCGCGCGGGTCGCCGAGGCTGACGGCGGAGGCCAGGTCGGGGGTGTAGCCGGCGAACCAGGCGGTCATCGAGCCGTCGGTGGTGCCGGTCTTGCCCGCCGCGTCGCGGCCGATGCCGCCGACGCCCGACATGGTGCCCTTGGTGAAGACCCCGGACAGGATGCCGCTGACGGCGTCCGCGATCTCTTCCTCCAGAGCCTGCTTGCAGGTCGGCTTGAAGCTGGTCGCCTTGCCGTACCGGTCGGTGATCTGGGTGATCGCCATCGGGGCGCAGTACTTGCCCCGCGCGGCGAAGGTGGCGTACGCGCTGGCGACCGTCACCGGGTCCATCTCGTTGACGCCGAGGGTGAAGGTCTCGACCTCACGCAGCTTCTGCCCGTCGGCCCGCTTGATGCCTAGGTCCTTGGCGGTCTTGACCACGTCGCAGAGCCCGACCTTCTGTTCGAGCCGCAGGAAGAAGGTGTTGACCGATCCCCAGGTGCCGGTCTGCAGGGTCTTGAAACCGCCGCTGGACTCGGAGGAGTTGTGCACGTCGTGGCCGGGGTCGCCGACGCCCTGGCCCTTGCAGTTCTTGAAGTCGCCGTAGCCGCCCGCCCGGTAGGTGGCGCCGGAGGCGATGCCGTCGCCGTACTTCATGCCTTCCTTGAGCGCTGTGGTGAGCGTGAAGACCTTGAAGGTGGACCCGGCCTGGAAGCCGCTGCCGCCGCCGTGCGCGACGTCGGCCACCAGGTTGTAGTTCGATTCGTTCTTCTTCTTGCTGTTGCCGAACTTGCGGCTGGCCGCCATGGCCTTGATGGCGCCGGTGCCGGGCTCGATGAGCGCCTGGGCGGCGACGGGCTTGTCGGACGACCTCACCCACTGCTTGATGGCCTTGTCCGCGGCCTTCTGCATCTTGGTGTCGAGTGTCGTCTTGATCACCAGACCGCCGCGGTTGAGGAACTCGCGCCTGGCCTTCTGGGTCTTGCCGAACTGCTTGTCGTTCAGGATCTCGTGCTGCACGTAGAGGCAGAAGTACGGGTAGTCGCTCTGCTCGCAGCCGCCGGGGATGGCGATGTCCTTGTAGACGAGCTTCTTTTCCTTGGCCTCCGCCGCCTGCTGAGGGGTGATCTTCTTCAGCTCGGCCATGCGGTCGAGGACGGTGTTGCGCCGGGTCAGCAGGGCCGCCCGGTACTTCTTGCCGAGGTTGGGGTCGGTGGCGTTGGGGTTCTGCACGGCGCCGGCCAGCGTGGCGGCCTCTTCGAGGGTGAGCTCGGACGCGGGCTTGTCGAAGAAGCGCTTGGACGCGGCCTGGATGCCGTACGCGCTCGCGCCGAAGTAGGCGATGTTGAGATAACGCTCAAGGATCTCGTCCTTGGTGTACTTCTCCTCGATCGCCATGGCGTACCGCAGCTCGTTGAGCTTACGGGGGAGGGTGGGCGCGAGGGCCGCGAGCCGCTCCTCGTCGGTCTCCGCCTTGTTCAGCAGCACCTGCTTGACGTACTGCTGGGTGATCGACGAGCCGCCCTGGGAGACGCCGCCCGACTGGAAGTTCGTCATGGCGGCGCGCATGGTGCCTTCGAGGTCCAGCGCTCCGTGCTGATAAAAGCGGTAGTCCTCGATCGCGATGATCGCCTCGCGCATGATCGGGGCGACCTTCTCCAGTTTCACAGACTCCCGGTTCTGGAAGTAGAACTGGGCGATCACTTTGTTCTTCGCGTCGCGGATCTCGGTGACCTCCGGCAGGGGAGGCTCCTGGAGATCTTCTGGTTTGAGGTTCAGGGCGTCGGTGGCGCCTTTGACACCGACTCCCGCGCCGCCTACGGCGGGCAGTGCGATGGCCGCCATCAGCACACCCGCCGCGAGGGCGGCACCGATGAGGCGCATGATGTTGAGGACGACCGACACTGGGCCTTTGCCGTGAGCTTGCACGTGACCAGGGTATGCCGAACAGCTGACGTAATAGGTACCCAAAGTCCAATTCTGCGTGACTCGCACGCGACCCCGGAGGGGGAGGACTAGTCATTCCCGGCCACATGGCCTGACATGACCATGCGGGAAATTGACCCGCCCGGGGTCTGTCGGTCCGATCGTCTGGTTGCGTACGTTCTCCTCTGCGGCAACTGAATAAGGAGGCTCGACGCCCGCGCCCGTCGGCCGCCAAGTGACGACTGACCACCTATAGGGGAGTGGGGTCGAAATGTGGATCACGGATTGGACCTCCCGTGCCGCCTGTCGAGGTGCGGATCCTGACGCGTTGTTCGTGCAGGGTGCCGCGCAGAACAGGGCGAAGCTCATCTGCCGAGGATGCCCGGTCCGTACGGAGTGTCTGGCGGACGCTCTGGACAATCGCATCGAGTTCGGAGTCTGGGGCGGCATGACCGAGCGTGAGCGGCGAGCGCTGCTCAGGCGTCGGCCGGATGTCACGTCGTGGCGAGATCTGCTGGAGATCGCCAAAGAAGAGTACGAGCGGACCAACGAGTTGATCGCCGGCTGAGGCCGGCGGGCGGAGGCAGGGTCGCCTCGCGCCCGTTCACCCCTTCCGTGGCGCCGAGCGTCACCATCACTCAATGACGATCATCGTCGATCGTCACGCCGTGAGGAGCTCGCCGATCCTGCGCAGCCCGTCCAGGTCGTGCACGTCCTCCGGCATCGCCAGTACCTGAGCGATCGGCACAGTGGGGTGTGCCGACGTGAAGTGTTCCTGCTCACGGTGCTCGCGAGCAGCGAGTTGCATACGGCCGGCGTGCAGCCGCAGCACGGCGGCCGTGAGCTCGTGCCCGCCGCGTGTCTCCAGGTCCTCCGCGGCCGCGGCGCTGCGAGCGGCCGACAACGCGGGTGCCAGGGACGTGTGCACCCGGTTGATCACCAGCCCGGCCAGCGGCATTCCCTCCTCGGCGAGGCGCTCCACGAAGTACGACGCCTCCCGCATCGCGTCCCGCTCCGGCGCGGCGACCACCACGAAGGCGGTGCCTGGCGCCTGGAGCAGCTTGTACGTCTGCTCGGCCCGCTGGCGGAAGCCGCCGAAGACCGCGTCCAGGGCGCCGACGAACATCTGGATGTCCTTCAGGAACTGCGCCCCGAGGATCTTGGTCATCGCGCCCGCGACCAGCCCGAACCCCGCGTTGAGCAGCTTGAACGCGCTGCGTCCCCCGGCCTTGGCGGGTGCCATCAGGATCCTGATGAGGCGCCCGTCCAGGAACCTGCCGAGCCGTTCCGGCGCGTCGAGGAAGTCCAGCGCCGACCGGGACGGCGGCGTGTCGACGACGATCAGGTCCCAGTCGCCGTCGCGTTGCAGCTGCCCGAGCTTCTCCATCGCCATGTACTCCTGCGTGCCGGAGAAGCTCGACGACAGCGATTGGTAGAAGGGGTTCTCCAGGATCTGCCGGGCGCGCACCGGGTCCGCGTGCGCCTCGATGATCTCGTCGAATGTCCGCTTCATGTCGAGCATCATGGCGTGCAGCTCGCCGGGGCCGTCGACGCCGGTGACCGGGCGCGGGGTGTTGTCCAGTTCGGTCAGTCCCATCGCCTGGGCGAGGCGCCGCGCCGGGTCGACGGTGAGCACCACCACCCTTCGGCCCCGCTCGGCCGCGCGCAGCCCGAGGGCCGCCGCCGTGGTGGTCTTGCCGACGCCGCCGGAGCCGCAGCACACGACGATGCGGATGCGGGAGTCGTCCAGCACGGCGTCCATGTCGAGGACCGGAGAGATCCGCCGGGGCGTGTCCGGCTTGCGCGGGGTCATGCCGCTCCCTGGGTGCGGATGATGTCGGCGAGTTCGTACAGCCCGGCCAGATCGGCGCCGTCGGCCAGCAGCGGCAGTTCGTACCGGGGGACCTTGGCGTCGTCCAGGGACGCCCGCTCGCGCCGTTCCAGGAAGGTGCGCCGGGCGTGCTCCTCGATCTCCTCGGCGAGCGCCTCGGCGATGGACGCGGCGTCGGCCGTCTGGTCGGCCAGGCCGGCGGCCTTGAGCCCGAGGGCCAGCTCGCCGGCGTCGAAGTCGTCCCGGGCGGCGGCGGCCAGCGTGGCCTCGGGCAGCAGCTCGGGGCGCACCATGTTGATGAAGATCCCGCCGACGGGCAGGCGGGCCTGGCGCAGGCTCGCGATGCCGTCCAGGGTCTCCTGGACGGGCATCTCCTCCAGCAGTGTGACGAAGTGAACAGCCGTCTCCGGTGAGCCGACGACGCCGCGCACCAGGTCGGCGTGGTGTTTGACCGGGCCGATCCTGGCCAGACCGGCCACCTCGGTCGTGACGTTGAGGAAACGGGTGATCCGGCCGGTGGGCGGCGCGTCCATCACGACCGCGTCGTACACCCGCCTGCCGGACTTGTCGCGGCGCCGCACGGCCTCGGTGGTCTTGCCGGTGACGAGGACGTCGCGCAGGCCGGGGGCGATGGTGGTGGCGAAGTCCATCACACCGATCTTGGTGAGAGCCTTGCCGGCCCGCTTGAGGCCGTAGAACATCTCGATGTACTCGAGCATGGCCGCTTCGGGGTCGATGGCCAGGGCGTGCACGTCGCCGCCGTCCGGCGCGACGGCGATCCGGCGTTCCTCGTACGGCAGCGGCGGGGTGTCGAACACCTGTGCGATGCCCTGGCGTCCCTCGACCTCGACCAGCAGGACCTTGCGGCCGCCCGCCGCCAGGGCGAGGGCCAGCGCGGCGGCCACCGTGGTCTTCCCGGTGCCGCCCTTGCCGGTGACGACGTGTAGTCGCACGCCGTCCCAGTCGGTGTCGAGAGCGCTCACCTTTGGAAGGCTACCCAACGGTCACTTCACGATTCCCCGGCGCCCGTCACCTCGGGTGGTGAGGTTGTCCACAGCCCCTTGTGGCACGGGCGTGCGCGTGCGTCCCCGCCGCTACAGTGCCACCATGAAGCGCTACGAATACGTGACGGTCCCGTTGCTCACCCACGCGACCAAGCAGATCCTCGACAACTGGGGGCAGGACGGCTGGGAGCTCGTCTCCGTCATCCCCGGCCCCAACCCCGAGCAGCTCGTCGCCTACATGAAGCGGGAGAAGGAATGAGCACACCTGAGGAGCGGCTGGCCGAGCTGGGGCTGACCCTGCCCGAGGTGGTGCCGCCGCTGGCGGCGTACGTGCCGGCGGTGCGCACCGGGAACTACGTGTACGTCTCGGGTCAGCTGCCGATGGTGGAGGGCAAGCTCGCGCTGACCGGCAAGGTCGGGGCCGAGGTCGATCCCGAGCAGGCCAAGGGGGCGGCGCGGATCTGCGCGCTCAACGGCATCGCGGCGGCGGCGTCGGTCGCGGGCGGGCTGTCGGGGATCGTGCGCATCGTCAAGGTGGTCGGGTTCGTGGCTAGCGCGCCCGGCTTCACCGGGCAGCCACTGGTCGTCAACGGCGCCAGCGAGCTGTTCGGCGAGATCTTCGGCGAGGCGGGGCGTCACGCGCGCAGCGCGGTCGGCGTGTCCGAGCTGCCGCTGAACACCCCCGTGGAGGTGGAGCTCATCGCCGAGGTCCGGTGATCCATGACACCATGGTTTCGGCCGAGCGTGGTTCGGTCGCACCAGGAGGTGGCATGAACTTCATCCCGCTCCCCGGGGCGTTCGGCGAACGCGCCCGCGCGATCCTCGCGGGCGAGCTCGCCCCCGTCCCCGCCCGGGACGCCGCCACCGTGGTCCTCCTCCGGGACGCGTCTCCGGACGCCCAGGACGCCGCCGGTGTCCGGGGCGTCGAGGTGTACATGATCAGGCGCAAGGCGAGCATGGCCTTCGCGGCGGGGGCGTACGTGTTCCCCGGGGGCTCGGTCGATCCCCGGGACGCCGATCACGCCGTCGCGTGGGCGGGGCCGGCGCCGGAGGCGTGGGCCGGGCTCCTCGGGGCGGACGTCGTCACGGCGCGGGGGCTGGTGTGCGCGGCGGTGCGGGAGACGTTCGAGGAGTCCGGGGTGCTCTTGGCGGGGCCGAGCGCGGACACCGTGGTGGCGGACACCACGGGTGACGACTGGGAGGCCGACCGCGAGGCGCTGATCGGCCGTGACCTGTCCATGGCGGAGTTCCTCGGCAAACGCGGCCTGGTGCTCCGGGCGGACCTCCTGCGGCCGTGGGGCCACTGGATCACCCCTGAGCTCGAGACCAAGCGGTTCGACACCCGGTTCTTCGTGGCCGCCCTGCCGCCGGGCCAGCTCACCAGGGACGTCGGCGGGGAGGCCGACCAGGTGGCGTGGCTGCGTCCCGCGGAGGCGATCGAGCGGGCGGGGAAGGGCGAGATCACCCTGATGCCGCCCACGTACCGCACTCTGACCGAGGTGGGGGACTTCGGCGACGTGTCCGCCGTGCTCGGCAGCGACCGGAAGGTGGAGACCTTCCAGCCGCACATCGCCGAGGTCGACGGCGAGATGCGGCTGATCCTCCCCGGCCAGGACTACCGGATGCCATGAGCGGCCTGCACATCCCCCTCGACGGCCCGGACGGCGCGGCTCCCGCCGGTGCCACGCCTGCTCCCCAGGACGGCGCGGCTCCCGCCGATGCCACACGTGCTCCCCACGATGACGCGGCTCCCACCGGAGCCACGCGTGCTCCCCAGCACGGCCCCGGGCCGGCCGGAGCCACGCCGCGTACCTCCCAGGCCGGCCCGGCGCCGGCCGATGCCACCCAGCGTGGTCCCCAGGGGCTCCCAGGGGGCGCCGGGGGGGCTCGTGGCGGGCTACGCATGCCTCAGGACGGGCCGGACGGTGCCGGGACGCTGCGGGCGGACAACGTGCTGGCGTCCAATCCCTCGCCGATGACGCTGGACGGCACCAACACCTGGGTGCTGGGGGAGCCGGGAGCCGACACGGTGGTGGTCGTCGACCCGGGGCCGGACGACGAGGAGCATCTGCGGCGGGTGGCCGGGAGGCTGGAAGATCGGCGGGTCGGGGTGATCCTGCTGACGCACGGGCATCCAGACCACAGCGCCGGGGCCAAGCGGTTCGCCGCAATGGTGGGCGCGCCGGTCCGGGCGCTGGACCCCCGGCACGTACTAGGCGGGGAAGGGCTCGGCGACGGCGACGCGCTGTCCGTGGCGGGGCTGGAGGTGCGGGTGGTCGGCACGCCGGGCCACTCGTTCGACTCCCTGTGCTTCTGGCTGCCCGCCGACGGGGCACTGCTCACCGGGGACACCGTCCTCGGCCGCGGCACCACCGTCATCGCGCCGGACGGCGACCTGGCCGACTACCTGCGCAGCCTGGACCGCCTGCGGGCGAGCGCCGAGATCACGGCGGCCACCGCCCTGCTGCCCGGCCACGGCCCCGTGCTGCCCGACCCGATCGCCGTGCTGGACGCCTACATCGCCCACCGCCGCGAGCGGCTGGACCAGATCCGCGAGGCGCGGGCGAACGGTGTGCTCACCCCGGCCGAGATCGTCGACGTGGTCTACGCCGGGCTGGCCGATGACCTGAAGTTCGCGGCCGAGATGTCGGTCCGCGCCCAGATGGCCTACCTCGACCAGACTTGAGGAAAGTTTTACCTGGAACGTGCCGCCAGACGGTCGGCATCCATGATCACGACCGCCTTGGCCTCGATGCGCAGCCACCCGCGCTGCGCGAAGTCGGCCAGGGCCTTGTTCACCGTCTCCCGGGACGCGCCGACGTACTGCGCCAGCTCCTCCTGGGTGAGGTCGTGATGGACCCGCACGCCGTCCTCGGCACGCTCCCCGAAGCGTTCGGCGAGGTCGAGCAGGGCCTTGCCGACCCGGCCCGGCACGTCGGTGAAGACGAGGTCGGCCATGACGTCGTTGGTGCGGCGCAGCCGCTGGGCCAGCGCCCGCAGCAGGTGGAGCGCGACCTCGGGCCGTCCGGTCAGCCAGGGCCGCAGGTCGTCGTGGCCGAGACCGGCCAGCCGTACGTCGGTCAGGGCGATGGCGCTGGCCGTGCGGGGCCGGGGGTCGAAGAGCGAGAGCTCGCCGAACATCTCGCCGGGGCCGAGCACGCTGAGGAGGTTCTCACGGCCGTCGGAGGCGGTGCGGATCAGCTTGATCTTGCCGTCCAGCACGACGTACAGCCGGTCGCCGGTCTCCCCCTCGCTGAACAGGATCTGCCCCTTGTGCAGTTCCATCTCGGAGATTCCGGTACGGAGCGCCGCCGCGCCCTCACGGTCCAGCGCGGCGAACAAAGGGGCCTTACCCAGCACGTCGTCGGTGTTCACGGTGCCTCCTCGCTCCATGGCCGCCTCGGGCGGCCGCGCGCCGCGCCTGGGGTCGCGCTCGCTGCTAGACATTGTGACGTACCGCACCAAGGGGGTCGCCGGGAGCCCGTAGGCTGTCGGCGTGCCCCGCAACGTGACCTCCGCTGGGGAGTCCCGGCTCGCCTTGGTCCGGCGAGCCCGGCGGATGACCCGAATCCTCGCGGAAACCTATCCAGACGCTCACTGCGAACTCGACTTCACCAACCCGCTCGAACTGGCGGTCGCGACAATCCTCTCAGCGCAGTGTACGGACAAAAGGGTCAACCTAGTTACCCCTACACTTTTTGCTAAATACCGGACAGCCGCCGACTACGCGGGCGCCGACCGGGCCGAGCTGGAAGAGATCATCAAGTCCACCGGCTTCTTCCGCGCCAAGGCCAACAGCATCATCGGCATGGCCCAGGGCCTGTGCGACCGCTACGGCGGCGAGGTCCCCGGCACCCTGAAGGACCTCGTCACCCTGCCCGGAATCGGCCGCAAGACGGCGAACGTCGTGCTCGGCAACGCCTTCGACGTCCCGGGCATCACCGTCGACACCCACTTCGGACGGCTCGCCCGCCGCTTCGGCTGGACCGAGGAGACCGACCCGGTGAAGGTCGAGCACATCGTGGGCGACCTGATCCCCAAGAACGAGTGGACCATGCTGTCCCACTACATGATCTGGCACGGCCGCCGCCTCTGCCACGCGCGCAAGCCCGCCTGCGGCGTCTGCCCGCTGGCCGCCCTGTGCCCGTCCTTCGGCGAGGGCCCGACCGACCCGGCCCAGGCCGCCAAGCTCGTCCGGCCCGGGCCGTTCTCCTGACCGCCGCCGGCCCGGGAAGCAGCGGGGAACCGGGGATGTTGACTCCCCGCAGGAGGTAACGCATGACTGCTCCCGTGCCCGGCTGGCTAACCGACCTGGCGACGGACCCCGACCGCCACCCCCTGCCCCCCTGGATGCGGCCGCTGGACGGACGGGGGCGCGCCGCGGCGGTCCTGCTGCTGTTCGGGGAGTCGGCCGCGGGCCCGGACATCCTGCTCATCCAGCGCAGCGCCAGGGGCCGCAACCACGCGGGCCAGCCCGCGTTCCCCGGCGGCGGCATCGACCCCGAGGACGGCGGCCCCGTCGGCGCCGCGCTGCGCGAGGCCGAGGAGGAGACCGGTCTGGAGCCGGACGGCGTGCGCGTCGTGGGCACGCTGCCCGAGCTGTACCTCGGGCGCAGCGACAACCGGGTCACGCCGGTGCTCGGCTGGTGGCACACACCGTGCGCGGTGCACGCCGCCTCACCCGACGAGGTCGAGTCGGTGGCCCGGGTGCCCATCGCCGAGCTGGTCGACCCCGAAAACCGCCTGCGCCTGCGCTTCCCCGGCGGCCACGCCGGGCCCGCCTTCCGGGTGCGCGGCATGCTGGTGTGGGGCTTCACCGCCGGCATCCTGGACATCGTGCTCACCGCCACCGGTTTCGCCCGCCCGTGGGACGGCTCGCAGGTGGAGGACCTGCCTCCCGAGGTGATCAGGCTGGCCCGGCGCTAGGGGAGGATCAACCCCAGCGCGGCCCAGTCGGCGACGTCCTCGTCGGGATCCCTGGCCAGGCGTTGCAACGCCGCGAGCCCCGCCGGGTCCGGGGGACGGCCGAGCACCCGGGACAACGCGTACGCCGCGCCGTACCGCACCGACGGATCATGGTGCTCGGACAGCTCGATCACCGAGGGCATCGCCCGGGGGTCGCGCAGGTGGCCGAAGGCGATCAGCACCGCGTGCAGCACCCGCAGGTCGGTGTCGCAGGCCGCGAGGTAACGCAGCAGGGACAGGGTCTTGTCCACGAACGGCCGCTCCGGCGCGCCCAGCTCGCCGAGGACGTCCACGCCGAGGACGCGCTCGGCGGCGGTGTCGCTGGCGCACAGCCGCCGGGCGGCGGTGAAGGTGGCGAGGTCCCCCCGGCCGTGCAGGTGGCCGACCGCGGCCCAGCGGATCTGCCCGTCGGGGTCGTCGTCGGCGAGGGCCATCGCGAGAAGATCTTCGACTTCGTACCGGCCGAACTCGGGCACCGGACGCCCGCCGGGCCGCCGGTCCGGGCCGGGGCGGCCGTCCGCGCGTGATCCGCCCGGCCCCCCGATCGATACCATGACGCAACGATATCGAGCCATCGGGTGCACGGCGTGTGGCCGCGCTGGATACCGTTGAAGCGTGAGCGGCGATCTCCTCGATATCATCCTGATTGTCCTAGTGATTGCCTTTGCCGTGTCCGGCTACCGGCAGGGCTTCATCATCGGGGCGTTCAGCTTCCTCGGCTTCGTCGGGGGAGGTTTCCTCGGGGTCATGATCGCCCCGCCGATCGCGCACGCCGTCGTCAGCCAGGCCACCGAGCAGGCGCTGCTCGCGATCGTGATCGTGTTCCTCACGGCGGTCATCGGCCAGTTCGCGTTCTCCACCATCGGCGCCGTCGTGCGCAGCCACGTCACGTGGGAACCCGCCCGGACGGTCGACGCGCTCGGCGGCACGTTCACCAGCGCGTTATCCGTTCTGGTCATCGCCTGGCTGATCGGGTCGCTGCTGTCGGTGGCGCCCTTTCCTTGGCTGCGCCAGCAGACCAACGGCTCGCTGCTGCTGCAGACCGTCGACTCCGCGATGCCGGACACGGCCAAGGACTGGCGGCTGTCGTTCAAGAAGTTCGTGGACACCTCGGAGTTCCCGCAGGTGTTCAACGCCATCGGCGGCGGCCAGTTCGTCGACGTGCCCCCGCCGGACGCCAGCGTGGTCAAGAGCCCGCAGCTTCAGCGGGCCCGGCGCGCCATCGTCAAGGTGCAGGGCACCGCGCCCGCCTGCCGCAAGCGCATCGAGGGCACCGGGTTCGTGTACGCTCCCGGCCGCGTGATGACCAACGCGCACGTGGTGGCCGGCGTCACCCAGGACCTCCGGGTGACCGACGAGAACCGCGTCGGCCACGATGCCCGGGTGGTCCACTACAACCCCGACCGCGACATCGCCATCCTCTACGTGCCGGACCTCGACGTCACCCCCCTGAAGTTCGACTACACCGCCGAGGGCCAGGACGACGCGATCATCGCCGGCTTCCCCAAGGGCAAGGGCTTCACCATCAAGCCGGCCCGCATCCGTTTGAAGCAGAACGCCAAGGCCGCCGACATCTACTCCAGAAAGACCGTGACCCGCGAGGTCTACTCCATCCGCGGCCTGGTCCAGCCCGGCAACTCCGGCGGCCCCCTGCTCACCACCAACGGCCAGGTCTACGGCGTCATCTTCGCCGCCGCCACCGACCAGCCCGAAACCGGCTTCGCCCTGACCGCCGCCGAAGTCCGCCCCGACGCCGACGAAGGCAGCGGCGCCGTAGGCCGAGTAGACACCCAAGACTGCGACTAGCCCCACCCACCACGACACCCCGCTCCGCACGAAGGCCCCTGCTCCGCGCGACGGCCCCTCCCGCACCGCACGGCTCATTCATTCGGCGCCGCGTCGGCGGGCCGTGGTACGGCGAAGTCGGCGCCGCCGTACGGCGGACAACCCATGGTGGGTGCGGCGCCGATGAAGCGGTCCTCGCGGAGGCCGCGCTCCGCGCGAGAGCAGCGAGGGCTGTTCTCATGCGGGGGACACCCCCGCACCCCCGAGCCTGCCGGGCTCACCATGCTCCACCGCGGCGCTTCCAGTTCATGCACGCCGGGGGCTCGGCCCCCGTCGGTCCTAATCACCCTCGAAGGGCTCTGCGCACCCGGCGCCGCGACACGGGACGTTATACGGCGAAGTCAGCCCCGCCGCACGGCGCCCGAGCCAGTCGGGCTCACGGCCTCGCGCCGGGAGCCAGCAGAGCGGCGAGCTCGTCGAGCGCGCCCGTGAGGTCCGGCGTACCGGGCCCGGCCAGTTCCCCGGCCAGCCGCACCACCGGCACGACATCGATGGGCGCCCCGGAGTACCGCGCGACCCGATCGGCCCCCCGCGTCAGCAACGCCGCCGCACCCCGCGAGTTCCCCCGTTGCAGATGAGTCAGCCCCACGCAGATCTGCGCCAGCCCCTGCCACAGATCACGCTCCCCCTCAGGCCCGGTCTTCCACCGAGCCTCCAGCACCTCGTGCGCATGGAACGGCCGCCCCTCACTCAGATACCGCGCCGCGAGGGCCAGCGCCTCATCCGGGCCAGGCGCGTAGTCGTCCGGCACGCGCTCCACCCCGGGAACCCCCTTGGGCAACGGCCGCCCAAGCTCATCCCGGGGCCGGGCGTTGCGCGGCCGGCCGGAGAGATCACGATCCCGGGACATCACCGATCAGGCTCAGGATCGTCCAGCCACCCGAGCAACTCGGCGTCGAACAGCTCGGGCCGCTCCTCGTGCGGGAAATGCCCCACCCCCTCGATCAGCCGCCACCGATAGGGCGCCGCCACATACCGGCTGGACCCCTGCGCCGTACGCGGCAACATGCAGGTGTCCAGCGCCCCGTGCATCTGCAGAGTAGGCATCTCGATCTCACTCCGCATGAGCCTCCGGTACCGGATCCCATCCGGCCGCGGCTGAGACCGCACGAACCACCGGTGGTACTCCAGCGCACAGTGAGCCACCGTAGGAATGCGGAAAACGTCCTGGTAGGTCCGGGACACCTCCTCGTCCGGCCACCCCGGCGCCGACCACTCCTCAAGCAGCCGCCCCACCTTGGCCGCCCCGTCCGCGGTCAGCCGCCGCTCGGGAAGCAAGGGAACCTGGAACCCGAGGAAATGCCCGGTGGCCCTGAACTGCCCGAGCGGCTCCGTCAGCATGGCCTGACGCAGCCGCAGAGGATGCGGCGCCGACACCGTCACCAGGCGCCGCACCACCTTGGGATCCATCACCCCCATGGTCCACGCGACGAGCCCGCCCCAGTCGTGCCCCACCACGATCGCGCACGTCTCACCGAGGGCCCTGATCAGCCCGGCGACGTTCCCCGCGACCGTCGGCAGGTCGTACCCCCGGGGCGGCTTGTCGCTGGCCCCGTAGCCCCGCAGGTCGGCCGCCACGACGCGGTACCCCGCCGCGGGCAGCGTCACCAGCTGCCGCCGCCAGGTCCACCAGAACTGCGGGAACCCGTGCAGCAGCAGCACCAGCGGGCCGTCGCCCGCCTCCACCACGTGGAACATGCCGTTTCCGGCGTGGATGGACCGATGCCGCCACGGCCCGGGGATCCGGGCCAGCGACTCATCGGGGCGAGCGCTCATGGCGTTCACGGCCGGGTGCGCCCGGTGTCCGACGGCACCGGCGACCGGTGCCCGCCGATCTCCCCGGCGGTCTCCGGCGTCGGCGGCGTCAGGGCGTCGTCGGGAGGGCCGTCCTTCAGGGTGCGCAGGCTGCGGGCCGTGCGCTTCATCCCGGTGAGCCCCTTGAGCCTGCGCCAGCCGATCAGCGCGAGCAGGCCCGCGACCACGATGTAGAACACCGTCACGATCAGGAACGCCAGCCAGGTCATCATGCCGAGCTGCACCAGGCCGTAGGCCAGCGTGAACGACAGCAGGATGAGGCACAGGTGCAGCATGAACGCCGCCACGCCGAACAGCGCGGCGGCCGTGCCCACCCGGGTGGCGTTGAACTTCAGCTCGGACTTCGCCAGCTCGATCTCGGCACGGATCAGTGAAGATATGTGCTGACTCGCCTGGGCGACGAGCGCGCCGAGGGAGTCCTCCTCCGCTGGAGCGGCCATCAGTTGTCTCTCCTATCGGGACTTCGGGACACATTCATCCTGTGTGATGATGCTCATCGTCGCGCCTCCCGGGCACAGGCGGGTATCGGACGTGCCGCTGAAGGAAGGACGAAGGGCGCGGATCGCTGTGGATCCGCGCCCTATGTGACCCTTGTGCAGGGTACGGGTCAGTCGTCGGAGGCGGCCGACGGGAGCTTGGCCGAGATCAGGTCCATCACCGAACTGTCGGCGAGCGTGGTGACGTCACCGATGCTGCGGTTCTCCGCCACGTCGCGCAGCAGGCGCCGCATGATCTTGCCGGAGCGGGTCTTGGGCAGCTCGGGCACCACCAGGATCTGGCGGGGCTTGGCGATCGGGCCGAGGGCCTTGGCCACGTGGTCGCGCAGCTCCTTGGCGATGTCGGCGCCCTCCTCCGCGCTGCCGCGCAGGATCGTGAACGCCACGATCGCCTGCCCGGTGATCGGGTCGGTCGCGCCCACCACCGCCGCCTCGGCGACCTTCGGGTGGGACACCAGCGCCGACTCCACCTCGGTGGTGGAGATGTTGTGGCCGGACACCAGCATGACGTCGTCGACCCGGCCGAGCAGCCACAGGTCGCCGTCGCTGTCCTTCTTGGCGCCGTCCCCAGGGAAGTACATGCCGTCGAAGCGCGACCAGTAGGTGTCGGCGTAGCGCTTGTCGTCGCCCCAGATGCCGCGCAGCATGGACGGCCACGGCTCGCGCACCACCAGGAAGCCGCCGCCGCCGTCCGGCACGGAGTTGCCCTGGTCGTCCACCACGTCGGCCACGATGCCGGGCATCGGGCGCATCGCGGCGCCGGGCTTGGCGGCGGTCACGCCGGGCAGCGGGCTGATCATGATGGCACCGGTCTCGGTCTGCCACCAGGTGTCCACCACCGGGCAGCGGCTGCCGCCGATGTGCTCGCGGTACCAGACGTACGCCTCGGGGTTGATCGGCTCGCCCACCGAGCCGAGCACCCGCAGGGAGGACATGTCGTACTTGGCGGGGATGTCGTCGCCCCACTTCATGAACGTCCGGATCGCGGTGGGGGCGGTGTACAGGATGGTGATCTTGTACTTCTGCACGATCTCCCAGAACCGGCCCCGGTGCGGGGTGTCCGGGGTGCCCTCGTAGATCACGCTGGTGGCGCCGTTGGCCAGGGGGCCGTACACGATGTAGGAGTGGCCGGTCACCCAGCCGATGTCGGCGGTGCACCAGTAGATGTCGGTCTCGGGCTTGAGGTCGAATACCGCGTTGTGGGTCCAGGCGGTCTGGGTGAGGTAGCCGCCGGTGGTGTGCAGGATGCCCTTGGGCTTACCGGTGGTGCCGCTGGTGTACAGGATGTACAGCGGGTCCTCGGCGTCGTGCGGGACGGCCTCGTGCTGGTCGCTCTGCCGGTCGACCAGGTCGTGCCACCAGACGTCCTTGGCGGACTCCGACACCTTCTCGCCGGTGCGGCGCACGACGAGCACGTGCTCGATGCCGGGGCACTCGGCGACGGCCTCGTCCACGGTGGGCTTCAGCGCGCTCGGCGCGCCCCGGCGGTAGCCGCCGTCGGCCGTGATGACGAGCTTGGCGTCGGCGTCCTGGATGCGGCCGCTCAGCGCGGTGGCCGAGAAGCCGCCGAACACCACCGAGTGGACCGCGCCGATGCGGGCGCAGGCCAGCATGGCGATCGGCAGCTCGGGGATCATCGGCATGTAGATCGCGACGCGGTCGCCCTTGCCCACACCGAGCTCGGTCAGGGCGTTGGCGGCCTTGCTCACCTCGCGCAGCAGGTCCGAGTACGTCAGGGTGCGGGTGTCGCCCTCCGGCTCGCCCTCCCAGTGGTACGCCACCTTGTCGCCGCGGCCGGCCTCGACGTGCCGGTCCACGCAGTTGTAGGCGACGTTCAGCGTGCCGCCGACGAACCACTTGGCGAACGGCGGGGTCCACTCCAGAGCGGTGTGCCAGCGCTGTCCCCAGGTCAGCCGCTCGGCCGCCCGCTCCCAGAAACCGATACGGTCGGCCGCCGCCTCGTCGTAAGCGCCGGCGGTGATGTTGGCGGCCGACGCCAGCTCGGCCGGGGGCTCGAACCGGCGGTTCTCCTGCAGCAGGTTCGACAGGGTCTCCTGGGTCTCGCGACCGGGGGTTTCCGGGGCCACAACGTACTCCTTCACATGGCCTGGCTCGACTGGTACGGGTCCCACTTCACCAGGCTTCAGGCGGCGGGGACAAGAGGTCCCGGTGCCGTGAGGGCGGTACCGGGAGGACTCCGGCGGTGTTCACAACGGTATTAACAGACAGTCACAAAAGCAGCGTATTCGTTGCGGAAATGATATCTGACGATAAAAGTGCAGGGTGCAAGAGCCGAATTCCTCCGGCTGCGTTGAACGGTATGAACCACGCGCCGAGCGGGCGCTTGGATTGGCGTCCTCCCCGTCCCCGTCTTCATGCTCCCACCGGCAAGCCCGGGCCGAACTCCCGCCGCCCGCGCCCCTCTAGTGTGCACCGATGAGGGCCGTGCTCTACCCGCCGGTAGGGTCAGGAGACGTGAACGACCCATTGGCCGGCATCGCCGCACTGCCCGGCGTGGCCGAGGCCGTACAAGAGGCTCGCGCCGCCGTGGACAGACTCTACGGCCACCGCGTGCTGCGCCGCCGAGGCCCCCAGGTCTCCACCGAGTCGGCCCTACGCGGCGCCCGCGCCTCCGCCGCCCTGGAAGGCGCCGACGTCCCCCTGGCCGACCTCAGAACCGCCACGACCACGTCCCCCACGGCCCTAGGCGCCCTGCGCGTCTCCGCCGAACTGGGCAAACTAGGCCCCATCTGGCGCAACACCCCCCGCCAGGCCCTGGCCCGCCTCCACTCCCTGGCCGCCCTGGACCTGACCGCCGACAACACCCTCCTGGGCCGCCCCAGAACCTCCTCCACCTCCGACGCCCCCTCCGGGCCCACTTCCTCGTTCGGCGACGAGGGGGTTCCGTCCGGAGGTGACTCCGTGCCTGGTGAGGGCGCGGTCTCCGGCCGGTTGGGGGCTGGCTCGGTGCCCGGTGAGGACGCGGTCTCCAGCCGCTCCAAGGCCGGTTCGGTGCCCGGTGAGGACGCGGTCTCCAGCCACTCCAAGGCCGGTTCGGTGCCTAGCGAGGGCACGGTCTCCAGCCGCTCCGAGGCTGGTTCGGTGCCCGGTGAGGGCGCGGTCTCCAGCCGCCCTGAGGCCCGTTCAGTGTCTGTTGAGGGTGCGGTCTCCAGCCGCTCCAGGGCCGGTTCGGTGCCTGGTGAGGGCGCACTTTCCGGCCGTCCCGGAGCCACCTCCACAACTGTTGACGCCGGACTCCTTGCCCGTCCCGGGGCCATGTCCGGTGATGCCGGGCCCGGCGTCCTGGGGGCCGGTCCGAGCGGCGTGGACCTGCTGGATCTGCCGCCCGCGCCCACCCCGGAGATCGCCGCCGCCCGGATGGACATGCTGGCGGAGCTGATCACCACCCCGTCCACGGCCCCCGCCCTGGTGCTCGCCGCGATCGTGCACGCCGAACTGGTCGTCCTGCGGCCGTTCGGCACCGCCGACGGGCTGGTGGCGAGGGCCGCCGAGCGCCTCACGCTGGTCGAATTCGGCCTGGACCCCAAGTCCCTGGTGGCCGTCGAGGTCGGCCACGCCGAGCTGGGAGAGGCGTACGCCAAGGCCCTACGGGGCTACCTGGAGGGCGGTCCGGCCGGTGTGGCGGCGTGGGTACGGCACTGCGCCGCGGCCGTGGAACTGGGCGCCAGGGAGGCCACCGCCATCTGCGAGGCGCTCCAGCGCGGGTGAGCCCTCAGCGAAATCCCCGCACATGCGAACGGCGTCCCTGGGATGGGACGCCGCCGCCAGTACGCCCCACCGGGTTACCAAGCGTGCACCTCAATTTCGTCGGAGCGGGTCAAGCCCGTCTCGACGCGCCTCCCGCGGCTGGTCGCGCGTGGGTACCCGGCGGACGTACAAGGACACTCGGTCCGTGACTTCTTTCTACGACCGATCCGCCCTGATGGGAACCCCCCAGACCAAGACCTTTACCGATTCCCACCCCCCCACCCCCAGCCGCACCGCCCCGATC
>NZ_JBHSRF010000097.1:0-29876 GCF_042658925.1 Sphaerisporangium aureirubrum | reverse complement strand
CACCAGGGCCGCCAGCCCCCGCCCCCCTCGCGCACGCGACCTCTTGACGGACCATGAGCACGGCGGCCGGACCACGGGGCCTCCAGAGTCGTATTTCACGGGTGTTGCCCGGAAGTTACTCAGATACAGCGATCTATGCAATGCTTTTCTGAAATTTCCTGCAAGCCAACAACGAGGCGGCATGACACCGGGTCTGTCGCGCGCCCCCTGCGACAGTGAGTTATCGCGCGCATGCGTACAGTAACCACGTGATGAAGCATCTATTTTCACGCACATGCCGCAAAACCAGCTGAAATTAGCTAATGCCGAAAAACCTCGGAGTGGGCCGCCCGTCTCCGCTTGTCGATTCCCAATGAGTGGAGTTACCTTTCTTCGGCTCGGATATCGAGACCTTCCACGGGGGAGCGGCGCTGGTGGGACCAGGCGGCAGAAGAGGTAACGAAGGAAAGTCCGCGAGCGGAGCAACCAACGAGATCAGTGGGACGGTTTCCGGTCCCGTCCTGCAGGCGCAGTCGATCACAGGGGACGTGCACTTTGATTTGGGGGCGCCGCCTCCAATTCCCGTTCCGGCGCAATTGGGCCCCGCGCCGGCCGTCTTCGTCGACCGGGAAGACGAGTTCGCCCGCCTGGACACCATCCTGGACACCGCCGACCCCGCCGCGGGTACCCCGGTCCTGACGGTCGTGACCGGCCTCGGTGGCGTCGGCAAGAGCGCCCTGGCGCTCAAATGGCTCCACCGGGTCCGCACCCGCTTCCCGGACGGCCAGCTCCACGCCGACCTGCGGGAATCCGCCTCAGGGCACCCGGCGGCACCGGAGGAGATCCTCGCCAGATTCCTGCGCGCGCTCGGGACGGCCGCCGAGCACGTCCCCGCCGCGCTGGACGAACAGGTCGCGTTGTTCCGCTCCGTCACGGCCGGCCGGAGGCTCCTCCTCCTGCTCGACAACGCCGCCACGGCCGCCCAGGTCCGGGCCGTGCTCCCCGCCTCGGGCGGCAGCCTCGTCGTGGTCACCACCCGTCAACGGCTCGGCGGGCTGGTGGTGGACGGCGCCAGGTTCGTCGAGTTGAAGCCGTTCGGCCGCTCCGCCGCCCTCGGCCTGCTGGACCTCGTACTCGGCCCGGACCGCGTACGAGCCGAGGGGCCCGCCGCCGCACGTCTGGTGGACCTGTGCGGCCGGCTGCCCATCGCCGTCGCCGCGTCCGCCGCCCGCCTGGCGCTGCGCCCGCGCTGGTCGATCGAACGGCTGGTGGGCGAACTCGCCGACACCAGACGCCGGCTCTCCATGCTGAGCGCCGACGGCGACATCTCGCCACAGGCCGTCTTCGACGTGTCCTACCGGGTTCTGGCCGAGGAGGAGGCGACGCTGTACCGCAGGCTCGGCCTGCACCCCGGCCCCGCGTTCGGCCCGCAGGTCGCGGCCGCCGCCGGCGGCATCGACCACGGCGACGCGTACCGCATCCTGGACGCGCTCAGCGGGGCCAATCTCATGGCCGCCGAGGACGACGACCGCTTCCGCTTCCACGACCTCCTGCACCTCCACGCCCACGCCAAAGCGCTGGAGGACGACCCGCCGGAGGTCCGCACCGCCGCCTTCGCCCGCATCGCCGAGTGGTACCTGCGCTCCGCCGTGGCCGCCGACCTGGTCGTCATCCCCGGCCGCTGGCACGTGGGCCCCCTCTACGACACCGTCCCCCCCGCCACCTCGGCCTTCACCGGCCCCGCCGAGGCCCTGGACTGGCTGGAGACAGAGCTCCCCAACTTTCGCGCCGTCCTGGAGGTGACCCACCGCACCGGCATGCACGACACGACCTGGCAGATGTGCGAATCCCTCTGGGGCCTGTTCATCAACCGCAAGAACTACCGGGCCTGGCTGGAAACCCACGAGATGGGGCTGGCCTCGGCCCGCACCTGCGGCGACCGCCGCGCGGAGGCGCGCATGCTGCTGGCCCTGGCCGGGGCCAAACTCAACGTCCAGGCATTCGGCGACGCCGCGAGCCTTTGCGAGGACGCCATCGTGATCGAGCGGTCGACCGGTCACCTGCTCGGCGAGGCGGCCGGCCTGAGCAGTCTCGGGACGGCGTACCTCGGGATGGGACGGCCGGAGCGGGCGGCGGAGCGGTTCGAGCAGGCCCGGGTCATCCACGAGTCCTTGGGCCGGCCGCGGGGCGTGGCCCTGATGACGCGAAGGCTGGGGGAGGCCTACCGCGACATGGGGCGCTACGGGGCGGCCGCCGAGCATCTGGACGCGGCCTACCAGATCTTCCACGGGATCGCCGACGGCTACAACCAGGCGCGGACGCTGACCGCGCTGGGCCAGACGCACCTGCGGTCCGGCCATCCGCACGACGCCGTGCGCCCCCTCGGTGAGGCGTTGCGCCTCGCGGAGGAGATCGGCGCGCATCATGAGCGGGCCACCGTGCTGACGTCCCTGGCGGAGGCCCACGGTGCCACCGGTGATCGCGCCCGCGCACGCGATCACCTCGTCACAGCGGTTGAGATCTTCACACGGCTGGGCGCACCACAAGCGGAATCGGCCCGTGATCGCCTGGCCGCCCTGGACTCGGGCGAGCCACCCGGACCATGACCGCCAGGGTGCCGAGATCACGCAGCACACCGCCGCCCACCAGCCAGGCGTGCGCCAGCGACCCCGCCATCCAGGTGTCCAGCCCGGTCAGGCACACCTCGTCCCCCCACCGGGTGCGGACCAGCCGGACGCCGTCCGGCGCGCTCCGGGCGATGACCAGTGCTCCGGGATGACAGGCCAACGCGCCCGGCAGGGCCCGGTGACCACAGCCCCGGCGGCAGACGATCACGTCGGCGACGCTCGCCCACCCTGGCTCGTCGCACATCGCGCTGAGATGTTCGTCCACCGGCCTCCCCGACCCGCCACCCCCGAGGAGCCCGGTGGCGTGGACCCGCACGCGCATCACCGCGCGGGGAGCGGCGGCGCCTGGGGGAGCGGCACCGGGTCGGTGGGCGGGTCGGCCGACGGCTCGTCCAGCCGCAGCAGCCGGTACATCGTCCTGCGGATCATCCGCGCGGCCCCCGACGGCACCGACGTGAGCAACGCGCGCAACTCGCCGGTAGGCGGGTGGCCGCGCATCGCCGCCTCCAGCTGAGGCCTGAGCGGCTCGCGCGCGTCCAGCCATGGCGAGGTCGCGCCGAGCAGAGCGAACTGCGAACCCGGCAGCACGTCCTCGGGCGAGTACGGAGCCAGCAGGATCGGCACACCGAGCGCGGCGGCGTAGCAGGCCGGGGATCCCCGGTCCGACAACATCACGTCGGCCGCGATCAGCGCCGCCCGCCACCCCTCCTCCGGAGGCAACAGGACGCCTCCCGCGCGAAATAGGTCATCGAACCATGAAATGACCTGTTTCCTCCCGTGGAATGCCCAAATATTCGGATGCAGGATGACAGTGAGCTGGTACTCGTCACTAGGCAGTTCCGCAACCAGCCGGGACACGAGGTCGGGATGCCGCGACCGCAGCGAATCGGCCGCGTAGTGGGAGGAGACCACCACCAGCGTCCGCCCCGGCCCGGCGCCGAGCGCGTTGCGATAAGCCTGCCGGCGGGCCCGGCTGGCGAGCATCCGGTCGAAACAGAGATCCCCCGCTACCACGGCGGCGGGCAGCGCCTCCGGGCACTGGCTCGCCAGCAGCCGCCGCTGATTCTCGTGACCCAGCATGATCGCCGCCGGGATGACCCGCCCGTGCATGACGAGCCCCTGCGTCCCCAGCCCGGTGACCGCCCGCGCCGCCACCGGTCCATAGCCTTCACGCCGCCGCACCAGCGCGTTGGGACCGGCCCCGTGCGCGAATGTCATGACTGGCGCGTGCACCCGCTCCAGCGCCCCCAGCCCCGCCGCCACCGCGAGATCGAAGTGGGTCTGAATGGCGCGTTCCCACGGCATGAACAGCGCTCTCGCCTCCCGCACGTGATCAACGGCCCCCGCCGCGTACAACGAGGACGGCGGAACCGTGTACACGAGTTGCACCCGATGGTCCGACTCCAGCAGTCGAGTGACGTCCGCCAGCCGAATGGCCCCCGCCAGGTGATGGGCCACCACCAGCGCCGTCCGCTCAACCCCATGGGCATCGGCCGAGGTCACTCCCGCCGAGAACAGCCCTCTGATCGGCGGTTCCCCGTACGTCATGTATGCCTCCCGAACTCTTGTCACGCGATCCGGCGGATCGCGTGACAAGAGAATGCGTCGGCGTGCTTGACGATGGTCTTGCAGGAGGATTGACGACTGGGCTGAGCCCGCGCGGAAGGTGGCGGCTCGCGGTCAGACCTCGATCGTATGTGCCGCTCGCGCCGCGCCGCCGCCGCAGTGAATCATGAAGATCCACGGATCGGAGCCGATGGCGCTCTGAGAGAAGACGGGACTCTCGTGGCTGGTCAAGAGCTGTGCGGTGCTTACCTCGATGGAATTTCCGCAAGTGGCCGGGGTCGCGTCATGCAGTGCTGCCGCAGGGAGCTGTGTCGCAGAGAGAAGGAGTCCCGCTGCCAGTGCTGTCGTGACCAACCCCAGAGTGCCTAAACGTACAAGTTTCAATTTGATTCCTTGTAGTAGCTCTATGTGTATCCAGTGACATATGTAGCGAACTGAGACCGCGAATCGCGATCATAGCCCACTTTGCGGCCATGTAACCACTTATCTACATCACAGCCCAAATAATAAGGTTCCTTATCTAATGGGCTAAACGGTCATATCAACACAAGATTGCACATAGTGTCAGATGTAGTGGTTAAGTAATGTGTAGGCGTATTGGATCGTGCCACGGTAGGACAAGTGGCTGATCCGGAGAATCGCGCCGAAGGGGGCGGGATTGGAGTTCAGACTGCTGGGCCCTGGCGTGGGGGTCACGCTGAGCGTCGACGGCCGCGAGTATTCACTCGGCTCTCCCATTCAGCAGTTCATCCTGGCGCTGCTGCTACTGGAGCCAGGTCGTTCCATCGCGGCAGAGGCGATGGTGGACAGAGTGTGGGGTCACTGGCCACCACCCAAGGCGCGGGGCAATCTCTCGATCTACATCTCCAGGCTGCGGGGGATACTGCGCACGGCCGTCGGTGAGGCCGCCGTCATCCGGACGCATGGAAGCACCTACGCACTGGAGGTGGACAGCAAGGTCGTCGATCTATCCCGGTTCCGGCTTCTCAAGACGCAGGCGACGGCAGTGGCGGAGAGCGGGGATCCGGAGCTCGCGATCCGTCTCCTGAGGGAGGCGGAAGGAGTATGGCCAGGGGACGCGCTGGCAGGGCTGCCCGGGGACTGGGCGCGGCGTATGGCGGAGACGCTCGCGCGGGAGCGGGCGGGGGCGGTGCGGTTGCGGATCGACCTGGAGTTGAGGCTTGGGCGGCATGCCGAGGTGCTGGATGAGTTGTACCGGCTTGTGGCGGTCTCGCCGGTCGACGAGGTGTTCGCGGCGCAGCTCATGACGGCTTTGTATCGTTCCGACCGGCGCGGGGAGGCGTTGCGGCTCTACCTGCGTGTCCACCGCCAGCTGTGGGAGGAGAACGGCACCGGGCCCGGCGACGGGCTGCGCGGTCTTCACAAACGCATCCTGCGCGGTGACCCGGGCCTTGCGGTCACGCCGGTCTACAGGCGTGGGGACACCGAACCGCAGCCTGACACCCTGTTGTGCGACAACCCGGACTTCACCGGGCGCCGCCCGGAGATGGACGCCGTCCGCGCCATGCGAGACGAGCGCCAGTCCAACCTGGTCATCGCGCTGCAGGGGCGGCCGGGGGTCGGCAAGACGGCGCTCGCGGTGCACATCGCTCACCGGTTCCGGGCCGGTTACCCCGACGCCTGCCTCTACCTGGACCTGCGCGCGCACGCTCCCGCGCTTCCGCCGCTCACCACGGCGGCGGCGTTGCACCAGCTCCTCCGGCAGTTGGACATCCCTCCGCAGCGGATACCGTCGTCCCTCGATGAGCGCGCCGCCATGTGGCGCGCCGAGTCGGCGTACCGCCGTGCCATCGTGATCCTCGACGACGTCGTGGGGCCGGAGCAGATAGGCCCGCTGCTCGGCGGCCAGTCCGCCGGCCTGATGCTGATCACGTCACGCGCGCCCTTCGACGCCGTGCCCGGGGTGCGCTGCCTGACGCTCGAGGCGATGCCCGGCGAGGAGGCGGCCGAGCTCGCGGCAAGGCTGATGGGGCCGGGTGCCGGCCCCGGTGACGTCCGCCGCGTCGTGCGTCACAGCGGGGGGGTGCCACTCATGATCACGCTGCTGGCCGGCGGCGTCGCCACACCCGGCCCCGAGCCGGGGGCCGAGGTGCTGGACGCCGGCCTCGACCTCGGCGCGGAGGAGGAACTCGCGTTCCGGCGTCTCGGACTTCATCCGTGCAAGGAAGTCACCGTGGACGTGGCGGCGGCGCTGTGCGACGTCCCGCCCGACCGGGCTCACGCGCTCATCGAGGCCCTGGTCGCGCATCGCCTCCTGCAGGAGACCGGCGCCGGGCGCTACCGGTTCCACGATCTGGTCCGAGGTCACGCCCACGACCGCGCGCGGGCGGAGGACTCCCCGGGTGACATCCGCCGGGCCGTCACCCGGTTGCTGGACCACTACCTGTGCCGGACCAGGAAAGCCGCGGACGCCATCCGCCGGGCGGACGCTCCCGGGCCGGGCCTCCACGGGTCCGGAGACCCCGCCGTCGCCGGGTACCGGAAGTGGATGACCGAGGAGTGGGAGACGGTTCTGAGCCTCGCCCAGTACGCCGCGGAGCACGAGTGGCGGTCGCACTGTGTGGAGCTGACGCGGGCGATGACGGAGTTCCTGGACACGGAAGGGCATTGGGAGGAGGCGGCCGCCGCTCATGGCCTGGCCGTTCATGTCTGCCGGGAGACAGGGGATCGGGCCGGTGTGGCGCAGGCGTCGCTGGACCTCGGGTTCGTCAGGTTCCGTACCGGACGGCACGCTGAAGCGCTGACCCACACCAGGGAGGCGCTGGCGCTCTGTCAGTCTCTGGGTGACCGGCGGGCCGAGGCGCGGTGCCTGGACCAGATCGGCTTCGTGTTGTGGGCCTCCGCCGAGTATCGCGAGGCGTTGGGGTACCTGGAGGAGGCGCGCGCCATCCACCACGCCGTGGGGGACGTCAAGGGGGAGGCGGACGCCCTCGGGCACGGCGGAATCGTGTACTGGCATTTGGGACGGTACAGGGACTCGCTCGACCGTCTTTCCCGTGCGCTGGAGCTGTATCGGAGGATCGGGGACCGCAGGGCCGAGGCCAAGGCGCTCAACAACATGGGAGACGTTTACAAGCGCCGTGGTCTTCATCGTGACGCGGTGCGGCTCTATCAGGAGTCCATGACGATCTTCGAGCAGATCGCGGGGCGGCAGAATCACGCGATACTGCACAACAATTTGGGGGACGTCCACCAGTACAAAGGACGCTACGGCGACGCGCTGGATTGCTACAGAAAGGCCATGACCACCCTGCAGGAGATGGGTGACCGCAGGAACCAGGCCGACATTCTCAACAGCATCGGCAAGACGTATCTCGACATGAACCTGGCGGGGGAGTCGGTCATCCACTTCGAGAAGGCGAGGGGTCTCGCCGCGGTGATACGTGATTCCTATCAGGATCTGCGCGCGCAGATGGGCATCGGGGACGTGCACTACATGTCGGGGCGTCATCTGGAGGCGCTGGGGGTGTACCAACAGGCCAAGGCGATGGCGCAGACCATCGAGGATCCCTACCAGCTGGCCCAGCTATATGTGCGTATGGCCATGACGCAGGAATATCTGGAGGGGAAGGAAGCCGCGCGGATCTGCTGGCGGCAGGCGCACCTGTTGTTCGACGAGCTCGATCTGCCGGAGGCGGAGGACATCGACCTGCGGCTGCGAGGGCTTGATGACGAACCGCCCGGCCTCTGAGCGTGACGGCGGTTCGCGATCCGCCGGACCTGTCGGGGGGCCGGGTGCGGGAGGTCGCGGAGGGTGAGGGCCTGATGGGGTGGGTGACGCGGTGCTTCGTATCGGGCCGGTGTGATACCGGGATGTACTTGATCCCTTACCCCGTGGGGTATCGGTATCGGTGACCTGGTGTTTCTCCGGGGCGACGGCGGTTCGCCGAATAGGAGTGGACTGTGGTCTGGAAGGTCGGAACATCCGCGCCGGGAATATGGTGGGGCGGGACTAAGGCGGCCGGGCGTGCGGCATTACCTGTTTGGGTCCGCCCTGCCTCCCGTCCGTTCGCGGCACAGATTTTACACAGGCCGAAATCTGCTGTCCACACATGGGTCAGGGGGGCAACCGCCGCCGCGAAAAAAGAATGCCGATAAGGTATCGGAGATCTTATGCGGGACGGTGGTGGTGACTTACTATTGCGGAGCCATCTGGAGCCGGGTGACGTAGGGCGGCGAGGGGTGTGCCTGCTGGTGAGGGTGCGGGTGGTCTGCCCGCGGAGGTGACGAGCTTCGTCGGGCGGCGGCATGAGGCCGCTTCGGTGGGGCGGGCGCTCGATGGGTCGCGGCTTGTCACGCTGACCGGGGTGGGCGGCGTGGGGAAGACGCGGCTCGCACTGCGGGTGGCGCGGGGGCTGCGGGCGCGGTTCCCGGGCGGGATGTGGTTCGTGGAGCTGTCGTCGTTGCGGAAGCCGGGGATGCTCGGGCAGACGATCTGCTCGGCGCTCAGGGTGTCCGGGAAGTCCGGGATGTCGGCGGACACGGCGCTGCAGGGGTTCCTGGCCCCGCGCAAGTCGCTGCTCGTGCTGGACACCTGTGAGCACCTGGTGGAGACCTGCGCACCACTGGTGGACGGGCTGCTGTCGGCGGCGCCCGATCTGCGGATCATGGTGACCAGCCGCCGCGTGCTGGGGGTAAGCGGCGAGTCGTGCTTCCAGGTGGAGCCGCTGGCCATCGACGACCGGGACCAGGAAAACGCGCCGGGGCGGCACCCGGAGGCGGTGACGCTGTTCGCCGACCGGGCGGCCAGCCTGATGCCGGGGTTCGTGCCGACGCCGGAGGTGGCGCTGCTGTGCCGGCGGCTGGACGGCATCCCGCTGGCCATCGAGCTCGCCGCGACCCGGCTGCGCACGCTGTCCTTCGACCAGATCATGGGCAAGATCGACGACCGTTTCGAGTTGCTGTCCGGCTGCGCCCGCACCCCGGTGCGGCGGCACCGCACGCTGCGGATGGCGATCGGGTGGAGCCACGAGCTGTGCGAGCCGGTGGAGCGGCTGCTGTGGGCGCGTCTGTCGATCTTCTCGGGCGACTTCGACCTGCCGGCGGCCCAGGCGGTGTGCGCCGACCCCGACACCGGGACGGGGGTGCGCCGGGAGGACGTCGAGGACGTGCTGCTCCGGCTGGTCGACAAGTCCATCGTGCACCGCGTGGCCTCCGGGCGGGCGGTGCGGTTCCGGATGCTGGACACGGTGCGCGAGTACGGCGCCGAATGGCTGCGGCGGCTCGGCACGGAGGAGGAGACCCGGCGGCGGCACCTCGACTACTTCCTGGACCTCGCCCGGCGCTTCGACCGGGAGTGGTTCGGACCGGGGCAGGTGGACTGGCACGCCCGGATGACCCGCGAGCTGCCCAACCTGCGGGCCGCGCTCGACTTCGCCCTCGCCCACCCGGCCGGGCACGCGGCGGGGGTGGAGCTGGCGGGGCGGCTGGCGTACTTCTGGATGGCGTGCGGCTTCGTCTCCGACGGGCGCCGCTACCTGCGGGCGGCGCTGTCCCGGTCCCCGGACCTGCCGCCGGGCGCGGAGGTGAACCGCGCGCTCTGGGTGTGCGCCTGGCTCGCCGACGTCCAGGGTGACCTGGACCAGGCCAACGACCTGGCCACCGAGTGCATGACGCGGTCCTTCGCCGGGATGGACCGCGCGTCGGCGGGCTGGGCCACCGCGTGCTGCGCCACCACCGGGCTGCGCTGGGGTTACCTGCCGGAGGCGCTCGGCATGTTCGAACGGGCGCGGCGCACCCACGAGGAGGGAGGCGACCAGGGGGCCGGCCTGGCGGCGGCGCTGGTGGGGGAGGCGTACGTGCTCGCCCGCCTCGGGCGCCGCGAGGAGGCGCTGTCCCTGCTGCGGCGGCAGCGGTCGCTGTGCGACTCGCTCGGGGACATCTGGATGCGGTCCTCGGGCGACTGGGTGCGCGGCTTCATCGAGCTGGAGGACGGCGACGCGGTCTCGGCGGACCGGTTCTTCCGCGCGTCGCTGCGCGCCAAGCATCTGCTGCGCGACAGCCTCGGCATGGCTACGGCCGTCTCGGCCCTCGCCGCGGCGGCGGCCCGGCGCGGCGACACGGACCGCGCGGCCCGGCTGCTCGGCGTCGGCGAGCTGATCGAGCTGAGCTTCGGGCTGCGCGTGTCGATCTCGCCGCCGGACGACGTCCGCGAGGCCACCGAGGACCTCGCCCGCACCTCCCTCGGCCCGGACGCCTACGCGGCGGCCTTCCAGAGCGGCCGGGCCCTGGACGTCGAGCGTGCCGTCGAGTACGCCCTGGAGCCGCCCCCGCCCGTCCCCGCGGGCACGGACGGCACGGCAGCCCGCACGGACGACTGAGCGGCGGCCCGGTCCGGGACTACACCGGGGGCGGCCCTGGCCGCGGGCCGGGAGGCGGTCCGGGCTTGGGGTACCGGGCAGGTGAGCCGGGCAGGGGGGACACCGAGGGCGATCCAGGCTTGGGAGTGCCGGAGGGCGGCATGGCGCGGGGGTGCGGAGCGGGGCGCGGCGGGCCCTGCCGGGGGCCGGCGGGCGGCGCGGGGGTGGCGGGGCGGGGCATGAAAGGGCTGGTGCGGGAGGCGGTGACGGCGGCGAAGCCGTAGCGGAGCATCTCGTGCTCGTAGGCGGGGACGGCCTCGGCGAGCGGACGGCCCGAGGCCAGAGCGTCGCGGAGCAGGGCGGCGTCGCGCAGCGCGGTGTTGGCGCCCTCGCCCCGGCCGGGCGACATGGTGTGCACGGCGTCCCCGAGCAGAGTGACCCCGGAGGCGTCCCAGAGTTCGACGGGCCGGGCCGAGGCCAGCGTGACCAGGAAGGTGTCCGGCACGTGCGCCTCGGCGATCACGCGGCCCACCCGGGGATCCCAGTCGCGCACCAGCGTGGCCGCGAGCCGGTGCAGCTCCTCGGGGCCGGCCGCGCGCGGTTCCCTGGCGCCGCCGAGCGTCCACACCCCGGCGCCCTGCCCGCTGATGGTCCACGCCAGGTAGTCGGGCACCGGTGTGAGGCGCGCGCCGGGCGCCAGCCGGGCGACCGCCGCGTCGTACGGTTCGCGGGCCCGGCAGGTCGCCACGGACACGGCGGTCCCGGCGGCGTCGGTCACCCGGTTGAAGCTGTCGGTGAGCACCTCGGGCAGCCAGGACATGGTGTCCGGCCCGATGGGCGTCCTGCCGTAGATGAAACAGCCGAGGTCGTCCAGCCCGGCGTCCGGCAGCAACTGCCGCCGCACCGCCGAGCCGGTGCCGTCCGCGCCGACCAGGAGGTCGCCGGTCGCGGACGTGCCGTCCGCGAAGTGCGCCACCACACGGCCGTCCCGCGTCTCGTACCGCTGGAACTGCTTGCCGAAGTGGACGTTCCCCGGCAGGCCGGTCAGCAGGATCTCGCGGAGGGTGAGCCGGTTCACCCCGAACCCGGCGTCGGAATCGGCCTGATCGGGGATGGGCTTCGCGAACTTCGGGACGAGCCGCTCGTCCAGGAACGTCATGGTGGTGGCCGACCGGATGGCCGTCGCGGCGCACAGCTCGGCCAGGTGCTCCGGCAGGCAGGCGCGCAGGGCGCGGACACCGTCCTGCTTGAGGGTGATCCGGTAGCCCTGGCCGCGGACGGCCGGGCCCGCGTCCCGCTCGTACACGGCGGCGCTCAGCCCGGTGGCGGCGAGGCCCTGGGCCAGGCAGAGGCCGCCGAGCCCGCCGCCGATGATCAGTATGTGGGGGGTGTCAGAGGTCGCCACTCGGTTCCTCTCGCTGAGGTGTTGCCAATAATGCCAAAAATGACATTATTCAGCCATGCGACAAGCCTTGCGCCAGGAAACCGAGCGCCTGATGACGATCCAGGATGACTTCGAGCGCTTCCGGGCCGCCACCCGGATGCTGGTCGACCTGGACGACCTCATCCTGGAGATCTCCCGGATCAGGAACGAGAGCGCCTCGCGGATGCAGATCATCTCGGTCACCCCTCCCGTGCGCTCCGACGACGCGCTGCCCGACGACGCCCGCGCGCTGCTCGACTGCCTGCGGCGCATCGGCGCCGAGCGGTTCCGGCGGCGCGACGTGTTCCGGCGCATGGCCCGCAGGTTCAAGACCGTCGCGGCGATGGTGCCCGCGCTCGACCTGCTGGAGGCGGCGGGGTACATCCGCAAGGTGGAGCCGGTCACCGAGCCGGGGCAGCCCGGCCGCCGGCGCTCGCCCGAGTACGAGGTCAGGTTCTGACCGCGGACGGGCCGCCGCGACCGGGGGAGGGAGCGCTGTGACGGGACTCGTCTCCGGCCGCACGGCCGTCGTCACCGGCGCGGCGCAGGGCATCGGCCTCGCCGTGGCGCGCCTGCTGCGCGAGCACGGGGCCGGCGTCGTGCTCACCGACCAGGACCTCGGCCGGGCCGCCGAGGCGGTGTCCGCGCTCGGCGGCGGGGACGCGCTGGCCGCGCTCGGCTGCGACGTCACCGACGAGACCGCGGTGGCGGGCGCGCTGGCGTACACGGTGGAGCGGTTCGGGCGGCTGGACATCATGGTGAACAACGCCGGGATCACCCGCGACGCGAGCCTCGCCAAGATGAGCCTGGCCGATTTCGAGGCGGTCGTGGACGTGCACCTGAAGGGCACCTGGCTCGGCGTGCGCGCGGCGGCCGCGGTGATGCGGGAGGCGGGGACGGGGTCGATCATCAACATGTCGTCCCTGTCCGGCAAGTCCGGGAACTTCGGGCAGACCAACTACAGCGCCGCCAAGGCCGGCATCGTGGGCCTGACCAAGGCGGCGGCCAAGGAGCTGGCTCCCAAGGGTGTGCGGGTGAACGCGGTGCAACCCGGCCTGATCCGTACCGCGATGACGGCGGCCATGCCACCCGAGGTGTTCGCGGCCCGGGAGGCCGACATCCCGATGCGGCGGGCGGGAGAGCCGCACGAGGTGGCGGGCGCCGTGCTGTTCCTCGCCTCGGACCTGTCCAGTTATGTCACCGGGGCGGTCCTGGAGGTGGGCGGCGGCCGCCTGATGTGAGGGTCAGGTGGCGGGGATCAGGTCGCCGGGGTCCGGGGGGAGCGAGCGCCATTCGGCGACGGCGGGCGGCGAGTCGCGGCGCGTGTGGCGGTCGGCGGCCTGCTGCGCCGCCCGGCTCTCGCCGCCCGGGCCGGGCCCGCCGGAGGCACCCGGCCGTCCGAGCGCGGCGTCGAGGTCGTCGTAGATGTCGAACGACTCGTGAAGCCCCGTGATCGTCAGGATGCGCAGCACCGTGCCCTGGACGCCGACGACCCGGAGCGGCAGCCCCGTGTCCCGGCTGTGCCGGAGCGCGCTGATCAGCTCGCTGAGGCCGACGGAGTCGCAGAAGGCGACCGCGCTCAGGTCCAGGACCAGCGCGGAGATCCCCGGCGCGGCCCAGGCGGTGGTGAGCCCTCTTCTCAGGGCGGAGGCGGAGCGGTAATCGAGTTCCCCCTCGGCGTTGACGATGATGAAGCCGTCCCGTTTGTGGGACGAGACGACGAGCCCTGACTGAGGCCCAGCCCCGTGCTGCATGATCAACTCCTTCCGCCTGCGGGTTTCATGGCAGGCGTGCATCCCTTCCTACCAGTTCCTGACGCTTTCTCGGTGCCGTGGCGGGTCCTGTCCGTGCCGCGATACCGGTAAGGCGTCCCGCGCGGCGGGTCGTGGGCAGCCGTTGACCCGGGAATGTACGGCACGGGACGGCGCGGCCGGGTGGGTGTGAAAGATCTACCTGACTGACCCTTTTATGAGCTTATTTAGGTCAATTAGCGGACATGGGATGACGAATGCCAATCGCAGCGAGGAAGGAGCGGTCGTCATGGCTGAGATGTCGCCCATGGGGCCCCGTCCGGGTGACGAACGCCCGGTGCTGACGGACCGGCAAGGGCATCCGATCCAGGACAACCAGAACCAGCGCACCGTGGGCGCGCGCGGGCCCGCCACGCTGGAGAACTACCACTTCATCGAGAAGATCAGCCACTTCGACCGGGAGCGCATCCCCGAGCGGGTCGTGCACGCCCGGGGCATCACGGCCTTCGGGTACTTCGAGGCGACCGGCCGCCTCGGCGACGAGCCGATCTCCCGGTACACCCGGGCCAAGCCGTTCGCCGAGCCCGGCAAGCGGACCGAGGTCGCCGTCCGGTTCTCCACCGTGATCGGCGGGCGGGACTCCTCGGAGGCCGCGCGCGACCCCCGGGGCTTCGCCGTCAAGTTCTACACCGAGGACGGCAACTGGGACCTGGTCGGCAACAACCTCGCGGTGTTCTTCATCCGGGACGCGATCAAGTTCCCCGACGTGATCCACTCCCTCAAGCCCGACCCCGTCACGTTCCGGCAGGACCCGGGGCGGATCTTCGACTTCATGTCGCAGACGCCGGAGAGCATGCACATGCTCGTCAACCTCTTCAGCCCGCGCGGCATACCGGCCGGCTACCGCCACATGCAGGGCTTCGGCGTCAACACCTACCGGTGGGTGAACGCGGCCGGGGAGACCCACCTGGTGAAGTACCACTGGCTGCCCGAGCAGGGCGTGCGCAGCATGACCGAAGCCGACGCCGCGGTCGTGCAGGCCGGGGACGTCGGGCACGCGACCAGGGACCTGCGGGAGGCGATCGAGCGCGGCGACCACCCCGCGTGGCGGCTCATGGTGCAGATCATGACCGACGGCGAGCATCCCGAGCTGGACTTCGACCCGCTGGACGACACCAAGGTGTGGCCCGAGGACCGGTTCCCGCCGCGGCTCGCCGGCCGGATGGTGCTGGACCGCAACGTCCGCAACTTCTTCGCCGACAGCGAGCAGATCGCGTTCGGCACGGGAGTCCTGATCGACGGCCTGGACTTCTCCGACGACAAGATGCTGGTGGGACGCACGTTCTCCTACAGCGACACCCAGCGCTACCGCGTCGGCCCCAACTACCTGCAGCTCCCGGTGAACAGCCCGAAGAACGCCGAGGTCCGCACCAACCAGCGCGACGGCTTCATGGCCTACGACCAGGGCGACGCGGGCGAGTCCCCGCACGTCAACTACGAGCCATCCATCCTCGGCGGCCCCCGGGAGGCCCCCGCGCCGCCTCACGAGGAACAGGGCCCGTTGATCGTCGGCCGTCTCACCCGCAGGCGCGTGCCGCGCACCGACGACTACACACAGGCCGGCCAGCGCTACCTGCTGATGGAGCGATGGGAACGCGACGACCTGGTCCACAACCTGGCGGAGGCCCTGCGCCAGTGCGCGCGCCCCGTCCGCGACCGCATGGTCTGGCACCTCCTGATGGCCGAGAACGACCTGGGTCTGCGCGTGGGCGACGCCATAGGCATCTCCCCCGAGGACGTCATCCACCTGCCCCCCCTCCCCGGCCAGACCCTGACCAGGGAGGACAAGGACCGCATGGATCACCTCGGCAAGAACCCGCCCCGCGACGTCACCGGCCTCGTGATGACCCACTGCGTCCCCGACGAGAGGTTCATCCCGTGACGACCACCTGCCCGGCGCCGTGTACGGCGGCCGGCCGGTGAAGCGGTGGGGCGCGGGGCGGTGAGGGTTGGCGGTAGCGTGCACGCATGAGCGGGGTACGGCGGCAGTGGAAGGTCCGGCGGGAGTTCACCGTGGCGAAGTGGGCCGCGGCCGTGGGGTTCGCCGTCATCGCGGCCGTCTTGCTGGCCGTGGACCGGCGCGGGATGCTGCTGTGCGCGGGCGGCGCGGTGCTGCTCGGGGGATTCGCGGTACGGGACACGCTGGCGCCGATACGGCTGGCGGCGGACGACCTCGGGCTGACCGTGGTCACCGGGATGGCGGGCAGGCACCTGGTCCCCTGGCGGGACGTCACCCACATAAGGGTCGCCAGGAACGCCCGCTACGGCCTGCGCTGGGACATGCTGGAGATCGAGACGGCCGAGAACCTCCACCTGTTCTCCGCCCACGAACTCGGCGCCCCCTGCGTCTCGGTCGCCGAGGAGCTGTTCCGCCTCAGGCCTCTGTGATCACTTGAGCGGGTCGTGCCCCCAGTTCATCAGCGACCGCCGCCACCGCGTGTCCGTCACGTCCCCGCCGGGTCGCTGCGTCAGGTGCCGCCGCACATAGCCCACGACCTTCCGCATGTGCGCGTAGTCGTCGTCCGACAGGTCCTGGTCCGCCTCCCGGAGGATCGTCACGATCCGCCGCCCGGACCGGTGCCCGGTCGTCTCCCCGCCGCCGGACCGCTCACCGGCGTCCCGCGACTCGGCGGTCGCGAGCCACCGCTCCAGCTCGGCGGGCGCCATGTTGACCGCCTCCCGGAACTCGGCGGCGATCCGGCCCTTGTCCGAAGGCATCGTTCACCTCGCCTCAGGGGTCTTCTCCGGCTTCTTCGTCATACCGGCGGCCCTACCCACGGCTCCCACCCGCTTTAGACCACTGAATGCCGATAAATCGGAAACAGTGCGCCCGGGTCGGGGAGCCGGCCCGCCGTCGCGGGTAAAGGCCCAGTGTGGACCTGGCTGCCGCGGCGGACGAGCTCTACGGCCTCCCGCCCGAGGAGTTCACGGCCGCGCGCACCCGGATGGCCGCCGAGGCCAAACAGGCGGGCGACCCCGTCCTGGCCAAGGCGATAACCGCCCTGCGGCGCCCCACCGTCTCCGCCTGGGCCGTCAACCTCCTGGTCCGCGCCGCGCCCCCCGAACTGGACGATTTGCTGGACCTCGGCGAGGAACTGCGCGCGGCGTGGGCCGCCGGAAGCCACGTGACCGGCCTCGACCAGCGCAGGACCGAACTCATGGCGACCCTGGCCCGCACCCTCACCACACTGGCCGCCTCCACCGGCCGCCCCCTGCGCGACCCCGCCTCCCGGGAGGCGGAGGAGACCCTCTACGCCGCCACCATGGACCCGGCGGTCTCCGGCGACGTCCGCGCGGGCCGCCTGGCCCACCCCCGCAGGCACGCCGGCTTCGCCCCCGCGGGCCCGCCCCCCTCCACGCCGCCGGAGGCACGCGAGCCCCCGGAGGCACGCGAGCCCTCCGGCAAAGGCACGAGGTCCCGTGAGGAGCAGCGCCGCCAGAAGGAGGAGCAGCGCCGCAGGGAACGCGAGGAACGCGCGAGGGCCGCCGCGGAGGAGGCCGCCGCCGGCCGCGCCCTCGCCGAATGGCGCACCGAGCTGGACGACGTCACCCGCGAGAGAGCCGCCGTCGCCGCCCGGGCCGACCGCCTGCGCGCCGAACTCCACGACGTCCTGGCCCTCCAGGACTCCCTGGCCAAACGCCTGGCCATCGCCGAACGCGAACACTCCCGCGCCGCCCACCGCGCCGCCGAGGCCCGCCGCCGCGCCGCCGCGGAGTAGACCGGCGGAGCGCTAGTGCTGGACGGCGGCGTGCCGGCCGTGGTGGTCCAGGTCGCCGAGGGAGTCGGTGAGGACGCGGCGGTGGGTGAAGCGCCAGTTGCCCTCGTGGCGGGTGAAGCGGTCGTGGTAGCGGCCGCTGGCGACCGGCTGGAGGGGGGAGCCGGGGGGTGACTGGAGGACGGTGAAGTAGGAGCGGGACGTGGCGGTGCCGGCGGCCTCGTCGACCTCGATGATGACGTTGGTGGTGACGTGCCTGGTGTGGGGGGTGCCGTCGTGCGTCGTCAGGGTGTCGTAGGCGAACCTCACCGGGACCTCGCTGCCGCTGATCGGCGCCTCGTCGTCGAGGGTGAGGGTCGCGTCGGCGAGCAGGTCGCCGAGGGCGGTGTAGTCGCCGTGGTCGACGTGCTCGGCGTAGGTGGCGATCAGGTTCTCGATGACGCGGTCGCTCGGCTGGGCGGCGACGGCGGGGGCCAGGTCGTCGGCGTCGGGGATGCTCGCGTCGCGGTACGGGGGGTGGTGGCGGGGGATCAGCACGGTGAAGACGGCGCCGATCACCGTGACCGCGGCGCTGATGATGAAGGTCAGGCGGAAGCCGGTGGCGCTGGTGGTGGTGACCGGGCCGGCGGTGACGGTGTGGGCGGCCATGACGGCGCCGAGGACGGCGCTGGCGGCGGTCGAGCCCAGGGTGCGCATCACGGAGTTGAGGCCGTTGGACGCGGCGGTCTCCGAGGCGGGGACGGCGCCCATGATGAGCGTGGGCATCGCGGCGTAGGCGAAGCCGACGCCGAGGCCGATCACGGCGGCGATGAAGACCATGTGCCAGACCTCGGTCATCAGCACCAGGCTCAGGCCGTACGAGACGGTGATGATCACGACGCCGAGCAGCAGCGGCACGCGGGCCCCGCGCGCCTTGGTGAGCCGGGCCGCCACGGGGGAGGTCGCCCACATGACCAGGCCGCTCGGCATGAGGCACAGGCTCGCGACCAGCATGCCCTGCCCGAGGCCCACACCGGTGCCGGTGGGGGACTCCAGGATCTGCGGGAACATCACGGCCGTGCCGAAGAACCCGAAGCCCACCGTGATCGAGGCGATGTTGGTGAACAGCACGGTGCGGCGCGCGGCCACCCGCAGGTCGATGAGCGGGCTCTTGGCGCGCAGCTCGAACAGCCCCCACAGCGCGAAGATCAGCACGCTGCCGATGAGGCACCCGAGCGTGGCCGGGCTCGTCCAGCCCCACACGTTGCCCTCGGACACGCCGAGCAGCAGCGCGACCAGGCCCGCGGCGAGCCCGAGCGCGCCGACGGCGTCGAACGACCCGCCGCCCTGTGACGGGCCCGCGGGCACCAGCCGCCAGATGAGCAGGGCCCCGGCCGCGCTCAGCAGGCCGGACATCACGAAGAGCAGGTGCCAGTCGAGGTACTGCGCGATGTAGGCCGACAGCGGCAGCCCGACGGCGCCGCCCACCCCGAGGGTCGCGCTGACCAGCGCGATGGCCCCGCCGAGGCGGTCGCGGTGCAGGGTGTCGCGCAGGATGCTCAGCCCGATGGGGATGACGCCGATGCCGGTGCCCTGGAGCGCGCGGGCGGCGATGAGCGGGATGAGCGACGAGGAGAAGATCGCGATCACCGAGCCGAGCGCGACCAGGCCGAGCAGGATCAGGACGACCCGGCGCTTGCCGTAGAGGTCGCCGAGGCGCCCCGCGATCGGCGTGGAGACGGCCGCGGCGAGCAGCGTCACGGTCAGCACCCACTGCACGTCCTGCGGCGCGGCGCCGAGGATGGCCGGCAGCTCGGGGACCAGCGGTGTCACCAGGGTCATCATGAACGCCGCCACCAGCCCGGTGGAGGCGAGGGTGGCGACGACGGCTCTCTCGTTGACGGGCTTCGCCGGCGGTGACCGGTCCGGAAGCGGTGCGGAGCCGGTCTTGCCGTCGATTGCTGATGACACGCGTGAGTCCTTTCCCCGGGCGTGGGCGTGCGGTCCCGTTATGGGCTCGCGAACGCGCGAGGTCGATCTAAGATGGAAGTGGAGAACCCTCCACTTCATCGATGCTAAGTGGACACGCCTCCACTTAGCAAACCCGTTTCCCCGGAATTCACGGAAGGAGCGCCGAGTGGTCAACGCTCTCGACCCGGATCGCCCGCTGCGCTCGGACGCGCGGCGCAACCGTGACAAGATCCTCTCCACCGCGGTGCGCGTCTTCGCCGAGCACGGCCTGGACGCCAATCTCGACCAGATCGCCAAGGAGGCCGGGGTCGGCGCGGGCACGCTGTACCGCAACTTCCCGACCCGCGAGGCCCTGGTGGAGGCCGCGTACCGCAACGAGCTGGCCCGGCTGTGCGACTCGGCCCCCGGCCTGCTGGCGTCCATGCCGCCGCGCCAGGCGATCCGCGCCTGGATGGGCCGCTACATCGACTACGCCACCGCCAAGCTCGGCATGGCCGACGCGCTGCGGGCGGTCATCGACTGCGGGGGCAACCCCTACGCGCACAGCCGCGAGATGATGCTCGAATCCCTCTCGTCCCTGCTGGAGGCCGGGATCGCCGACGGCAGCATCCGCGCCGACATCACCCCGGACGACCTGCTCGCCTGCCTCGTCGGCATCGCCCTCGCCGCCCGCAAGCCCGAGCAGCGCGCCCAGGCCGAACGCCTCCTCGACCTGTCGATGGACGGTCTCTGCCACAAGACGCGCTGAAGCCGCCTCCCCGCCGGCCGGGCCGACGGGGAGACGGCATCGATGATCGGGACTACTGCCTGGCCACCAGGTGGTCGTTGCCGAGGTCGAAGTAGGAGAAGACGCCGAGGACGCCGAGGTCGTGCTCGAACGGCCTGCGCCAGTGCGGCACGTCGTAGCCGTGGAAGCCGCGCACCACGTGGTACTCGGTGGGCAGCTCGTCGAACCCGGCGGGCATCGGCCCGGCCTCGGCCACCAGCCGCTCCAGGTCGTCGTTCCTGGCGTCGCGCAGCGCGGGGGCGAAGCACATCGCGCCGAGGTTGCGGGTCAGCCCGAACGTGCAGGTGATCGTCGCCTTGATGGTGTCCCGGTGCAGGCACAGGTAGTCGCCGCGCCGGTAGTAGTTGTAGCTGCACTGGTAGGGGATGAGGCGTTCCCGTCCCGTGGCCTCGCGGATCGCGGCGATCGTGGCCCTCGCGGTGTGGAACGCCCGCAGGACCCGCCCTCCGGCGTGGTACCCGAAACGGGCCGGGGACGAGAAGCTGCCGTCGCGGAACTTCGCGACCCCCCTGCTCTCCTCCCACACCGCCATGGTCATCCCCGGCCGCAGCGCCTCGGACTCCGCGTGCAGCAGGTCCCAGAGCGCGTCCGGCACGATGCCGGGGAGATCCACACATCCGCGGGCCAGGACATCGGGCCTGATGGTCGTCGCGGTCATCTCGTCATCCTTAGGGCGCGGTGATTCAGTTCTGCACGGGCGCGGCGTCGTCCCAGCCGAAACCGCCGTGCACCATCGCGATCGTCAGCGCGGGAGCCGAGAAGCCGTCCCAGCCGAATCCGGAAAGAACGGCCACGACTGTCGCGGCCACCGCCAGCACGATCATGGAGTTCATCGACTTGTACATCTCTGTGGCCCCCTCGCATCAAACGATTGCCGTTCCACACTTTTTCTACAGCGGCACTAGCGCGATGGCAGCGGCTCGGCGGTGGCAAGAGACTGTAAGTGCAGGGACCGTCCACCGAGGGCGTCGCTGGCCGCTTGGTGTCATGCCGCCCCCACGGCAGGAAGTGACCACTTCCGGAGGGCGTACGCGCCGGTCAACGATGACGACGTCGGCAAACAGCCGGCAGCAGCCCAAGGAGGATCCCATGCCGTCTCCCGAGGAGTTCGAAGACCTGGTCGCCGCCATGGCCGCGTCCGAGCCCGAGCTGACCCCCGAAGAGACCGACGAGGACGACAACGGGTCGGTCGCCTGGTACATCGCGTACACCACGTTCCGCAACTAGGACCAGGCGCGGTGCTCTTGGGGTTTCCCGCTGATCACGGGAAACCCCGAGGGCGCCACCGGCCGGCCGTTTGGGAGCCTTCATCTCCGAGGAGACGGAAAATGACATACCTAATCCCCGACGAGAACGTCTTCCAGGGAATCAAGGTTCTGCTGGACGATTACGTGCTGGTGAGAAACGACGACACCTTTCTTATCGCCTACACCCCCGACAGCCGCGAGCCCGCCGCGTGGATCGCGCTGGCGCTGCGGCAGCGCGGGTTCTCCGCCGACATCGTCCCGATGCGCCCGCTGCGGGACGCGGAGTTCGCCGGGCGGTTCGCCGCGGCGCTGCCCGAGCCCGCCGACGTGCCGGGACGGCTGGTCGTCTTCACTCTGGAGCGGGACACCATGTCCCACTTCCCGGTCTTCGAGCCGCTGTTCGGCCGGTACGGCGTCGACCGCACCATGGTCGTGCGGATCATCAGCGCGTCCACCGAGTTCTTCACCATGGCGCTCAACGTGACCCCGCCGGAGTTGTCGGCGCTCAACGCCTCCCTGCTCAACCGGCTCACGCCGGCCAGGAAGGTGCGGGTGACCACCCGCGGCGGGACCGACATGACGGTCGAGCTGGACTCCGAGCGCTTCCAGTGGATCAGCAACCGCGGTTTCTGGCGCCCCGGCGGGTTCACGATCCTGCCCGCGGGCGAGATCGCCACCTACCCGGCCCGCGTCGACGGCGTGTTCGTCGCCGACGGCGCCTTCAACGCCAACATCATCACCTCGCTCAACGCCCGGCTGGCCGGCCACCCGGTGCGGGTGGAGCTGGAGAACAGCGAGGCGACCTCGCTGACCTGCGCCGATCCCGAGCTGGAGGAGATGTTCCGGCTGTGCCTGCGCAGCCCGCACGGCACCAGCGTGGGGGAGTTCGGCCTCGGCACCAACCACGGCATCGAGGAGTTCATCCCCGCGAACTCGCACATCAACGAGCGGCGCTGCGGCGTGCACCTCGGCTTCGGCCAGCACAACCAGAGCCTGGAGCGGGTGCCCTACGTCGCGGAGATCCATCTCGACCTCATCACGTCGGGTGCGACGGTCTGGGTGGACGACGACCCCGAGCCGATCGACCTGACCCGCGTGCGCCCCACCTGCCAGCCCCACCCGGCCGACGCCCTGGACGAGGACATCACCGGCGACTGCTGCGGATTCGGCTACAAGCAGCTGCAGACCCTGGCCGCCTGCCCGGCCCCCGGCGCCCCGGTGAGGATTCCCCGGTGAGCACCCCGGACCCGTCACAGGACCTCGCGGACCGCGGATACACCGTGGTCCGCGGGGTCCTGGACCCCGTCGAGGTGGAGTATGCGCGGGAGCGGTGCGGACGGCTGCTGAGCGGCGCGGGCGCGAAGGAGCTGACGACCTCGGGCTTCCTCGCCGAGGAGTTCCTGGCCGGGATCGTGCTGCGCGACCGCGTGCTCGCCGCGGTGCGCATGGCGGTCGGTCCCAGTGCCGTCCTGTACCCGAGCTGCACCGCCCGCAAGGACATCTACGTGCCGTGGCACGTGGACTCGGCCTTCACCGGGCCGGGCGCGGCGTACGTGTGGGAGCCGGGCTTCGCGCACGTGCAGTGCGGGCTGTACCTCCAGGACAACACCCCCGAGACCGGAGGCGGCATCGACGTGGTGCGTGCCTCGCACCTGATGGCGTTCGACGGGTACGGCAGGCTGCCGGCCGACTTCGAGACGGCCGCCCACACCGTCGGCGCGAGCTCCCTGTGCGAGACCGTGGACACCCGGGCCGGGGACCTCGTCGTGTGGCACGCCCGACTCCTGCACCGCAGCACCGTGGCCCTGGGGGAGCCCCGCGGGGAGAAGTTCGGCGTCTTCTTCTCCTACGCCCGCGAGCACCTGCGCGACAACCACCGGTTCCTGTGCCGCATCGCGGAGGACTCGGTGCGCACGATGAACGGCGTCTCCCGCACCGTCCCCCGGCTCGCGGAGATCGCGCGCCTGCGCTACCCGGCGGACTTCCCCGCCTGGTTCGTCAAGGAAGCCGAGCACGCCGGAACCAAGGTCGTCACCTTGTGAGCGGAGAGGCCGCAGCCATGACAACGGTCCAGGCACCCGAGACCACCGGCCTGGTCGAGCCCTTCCCGAGCCCCGGCTTCCGGGCGCTGTGGGCGGCGACCGGGGTGTCGCAGGTGGGATCCGCGGTGAGCATCGTCGCCATCCCCCTCGTCGCGGCGGTCACGCTGCGCGCCACTCCCGCGCAGATGGCGTGGCTCGGCGTGGTCGAGCTCGTCCCCTCGCTGCTGGTCCGGGTGCCCGCCGCGGCGTACTCCGACCGGCTGCGCCGGCCGCGGGTGCCGGTGATGGTCGCGTGCAACCTGCTGCAGACCGGGATCGTCGGGCTGATCCCTCTGCTGTGGTGGCTCGGCGCGCTCGACCTCACCGTGCTGCTGCTGCTCGCCGGGACCGCCTCGGCCGCCCTCGGCGTGTACTCCTCCCTGTCCAGCCCGCTGCTGGTGAGCGTCGTGCCCGAGCCCCACCTGGTCACCGCCAACGGCAGGCTCTTCGCCACCCGCAGCGCCGCGGACATCACCGGTCCCGCCATCGGCGGCGGCCTGCTCGCCGTGCTGTCCGCGCCGCTGGTCGTACTGGCCGACGCGCTGTCGTTCCTGCTGTCGGCCGCGCTGCTGACCCGCGTCAGGGAACGCCCCCCGGAAGCCCGGGACGCCGCCGCGGGCGCGCCGCGCGAGGGGGCCGCCGCCGTCCCGCGGCTCGCCCTCGCGCTGATCCGGCGCTCGTCGGTCCAGGCACTGGTCGCGGTGGCCGTGGCCAACGGCATGACCCAGGCCGTCCTGGTGCTGTTCCTGCTGCGCGAGCTGCGCATGCATCCCTCGGCCCTCGGCGTGCTGCTGGCGTTCGGCGCGGCCGGCGGGGTGGGCGGCGGCCTGCTGGTCGGCCGGCTCATGGCCCGTTTCGGCCCCGGCCGCACGATGGCGATCGGGGCGGTCACCACCATGGGCTCGCTGGCCCTGCTGCCGTTCGCGGCGCCCGGCGTGTCCGGCGCGGCCGGCCTGGTCCTGTTCGAGCTCGGGGGGAGCTTCGGGGGGACCCTCATGATGGCCACCCTGTACGGCGGCCTGCAGGCCGCCGCGCCACGGGACCGCGTCGCGCGGGTGATGGCGCTGTCCGGGGTGATGCTCCAGGTGGCGGCGTTGTGCGGGGTCTCGCTGGGCGGCGTGGCCGGCACGGCGCTCGGGCTGCGCACCGCGATGGTGGCCGTGTTCGGGCTCATGCTCGCCGGCCTGGTCCCGCAACTCGTCCGCTGGGCGGTGGCTCGCTGGGCCGTCGACCCCGCCGAACTCCGATAACCGGCATGTACCTCGTGGTGGTCACCGTCGAGCACCCCGAGGGCGGGGCGCCGCCCGCCGAGCGGCTGCGCCGCGCCGTCAGGGAGAGCGCGGCCGCGTCCGACCGCCTCCAGCACGCCTACCTGGAGGCCGACGGGTGCCGGATCAGCTTCTGCCTGTACCTCCAGGCCCCGACCCGGCTGGAGGCCCTCAGCCTGGCCGACCAGCTGTGCAGGCGGACCATGGCCTCGGTGGCGGACACCCCCCGATGGCGGGTCAGGTCCACCTACATCGGGCCGTGACAGCAGCAGGTCCCGGGCGGGCGGGACCGGTCAGGTGAGGTCGTCGGAGTCGATCCAGCCGCGCAGCACCGCGCGGGCGCCCGCCTGGAACCGGCTGCGGGCGGCGAGCCTCGTCAGCAGGTCGGACGCCACCCGCCGCGCGGTGCGCACGGACACGCCGAGCCGCCGGGCGATCACCTCGTCGGTGTAGCCGTCGGCCAGCAGTATCAGCACCTGCCGCTCCTGCGCCGACAGGCCCTCCTCGTCCCGCCGCCGCGCCACGCCGAGCGGCGACGCGCTCTTCCAGATGGCGTTGAACAGCGCCATCAGCCCCGCCACCACCCCGGGGCTGGAGATCAGCATGGCGACACCCGCCGTGCCCTCGGGGTCGATCGGCACGACCGCCGCCTTGCGGTCCACGATCAGCATCCGGATCGGCAGCGCGGGCACCGTCCGCACCTCGCTGCCGAGCCCGCTGAGCCAGCCGGCGTAGTCGAGCGTCGCCTGGTCGTTGCGGACGCTGTCCAGGTAGACGGTGCGCAGGTGCACGCCGCGGCCGATCGCCTCGGCGTCGAGCACCCGGCTGGCCGCCAGGCCCTCGGGCGACTGCGCGCCGCCCGGCATGAACGAGCAGGCCTCCCACTCGCAGCGGTCCGCCAGGTCCTTCAGCCGGTCCCTGATGGTGTCGATGCCCTCCAGGCGCTCCGCCCCGAGCTCGGGGCCCTTGGCGCGCGACTCGGACCACTCGGCCAGGAACTCGGTGACGGCGGCCCTGCACTGCTCCACCGCCTGCTGGCGGCGGGCCATCTCGGCCTCGTGCCGGGCGAGCAGCACCGACAGCCCGATCTCGGGGCTGACGGCGCGCAGCGACTGCCGGTCGGAGGACGCGCGGACCAGCGACACCCTGGCCAGATCGTCCAGGGCCCCCCGCAGTTCCCCGATGTCGAGGCTCAGGGTGCGGGCGAGGCCGTCGAGATCTTCTTCGGGGTTCTGGAGCATGGCCAGGTAGACGGACTCGGCCGTGCCGCTCAGACCGAACACCTCGAACATCGTTCCCCCAGATTGCGGTCTGGTCCGCGCGAGAAGCGTCACGTCCGGCGTCGCGGGAGATGCCTTGGGGGGATCGTAGATTACGCTGCAAGGTCGGTCGATATTCGATGGACCCGCAGGTTACGTAATTTACGGGGATTTATCACAATTTCCGGGAGGCGGGGGCCTGCTGGTCGGCGGCAGCGAGATCACGCAGATGGTGCGCCTCCTCGATGCCGTACGTCGCGGTGCCCTCGGCGATGAGCCGTTCGATCTCCGCCTCCGGGTCGACCAGCAGCAACCGCTCGGCGAGCGCCTCCGCCACCGCCCCGAGCCGGCGGACCGCCGCCTCCTCGTCGCGCAGGCGCGGGTTCTCCCAGAACTCCGGGTCGGCCAGCACGATGCGGTCGACGACCGACTGCAACAGGTCGGCCCACCTGCGGGCCTTCACCGTCACCGACACGTGCAGCGACATCCGGTCCCCGGCCTGGGCGACGTGCGGGGAGTTGTACGGCATGTAGAGCATGTCGCCCGGTTCGAGCGTCGCCTCCAGCACCGGCGGGCCGAGCGCCGCCTCGTCGAACCCGCGCCCCCCCTCGCCGGGACGCGGGTCCGGCAGCGGCCAGACCTTCCACAGCTTGCTGCCGTGGACCTGGATCACGAACACGTCGGTCGGGTCGTGGTGCGGCGACAGCCCGCGCCGCCCGGCCGGGGTCAGCAGGCCGACGATCTCGGCGCGCGAGGCGAACACCGTGGTCATGATGCGGGCCAGCGCGCGGAGGTTCGGCCGGTGGTGGTTGAGCGCGCCCCAGGTCAGCGTGGCCCCCGAGCGCACCAGCATGGCCACGCGGTCCGGCAGGACCCGGTCGGCGACATGCTCCTCCTGGACGATGACGGGCTCGGTGTACAGCGCGCGCTGGACCTGCCTGCCGTTCTTGGCGACGTCGAAGTAGGGCGGCCGGATCGCCTCGGACGTCAGCATCGCGTCCAGGTCGTCCAGCGACAGCAGGTCGCGCGGCGAGGCCCGCAGGGCGCCGCGGCGCAGCAGCGGGCGCCGGTTGAAGTACTCCGCGAAGAACGTGTCCTCGTCCCCGACGAGTTCCCTGAAAGTCGGCACGTACATCGTCAATCCCTCTTCTCACCGTTCTCACTGGCGATGTGGCCGTCCGCGCCGCGGACGGCGGCCGGCACGACCGCGCCGACCTCGGCGGCGACCCGCGCGGCGTCACCGAGCAACACGATGACCGCGCGCGCGGGGGTCAGGTAGGTGGCCGCGGCCCGGAACACGTCGCCGGCGCTCGCCGCCGCGAGGCCGTCGGCGTGGGCGGCCAGGTAGTCCAGCCGCAGCCCGTGCCCGGCGAGGTTGCCGGCGAGCCGGGTCAGCCCGCTCTGGGTGGACATGCCGAGCACCAGCGAGCCGAGCGCGTACTCCCGGGCCTGCTCCACCTCGGCCTCGGCGGGCGGCTCCCCGGCGATCTTCTCCAGCTCCCGCAGCGTCTCCGCCAGCGCGGGGCCGGTGACCGCGGTGGCGACCTCGGCGGCGGCGACCAGCGTGGATCCGGCGAGCGCGTGCTCGATCACCGAGGACGGGCTGTAGGTGTAGCCCTTGTCCTCGCGCAGGTTCTGGGTCCACCGGGACGAGAAGTACCCCCCGAAGATCAGGTTCGCCAGCTGGAGCGCCGCGTTGTCCGGATGGCCGCGCCGCACCGCGGGCAGCGCCACCCGCAGCGACGACTGCACCGCCGCCGGGCTGTCCACCAGCAGGGCCGCGCCGGGCACAGGCGCCGGGATCCGCGGGAGCCGTTCCCCGGCCCCCGCGCCCGTCCAGCCGCCGAGCCGCCGGGCGGCGACGGCGAGCGCGTCATCGGGGTCGTGGTCGCCGACCAGCACCAGGAAGGCCTCGCCGGGCACCACCCGGCGGGCGTGCAGGGCACGCAGGTCCTCCGGGTGGACGCCGAGCACGTCGGGCAGGCGCGGGATCTGCGTGGCGTACGGGTGGCCCTCGTAGATCCGCTCTCGCAGCGCCATCAGCACCCGCTGGGTGGGGCGGCGCAGCCGTATCCGCAGCCGGTCGGCGAACCGCTCCCTGGCGGTGCCGACCTCGCCGTCCGGGTAGGCGGCGCCGGCCAGCACCTCGGCCAGCAGCGCGAGCAGCTCGTCCAGCTCGGTGCCGAGGGCGCTGCCGGTGACCAGCAGCCGGTCGGGGTCGGCCTGCGCGCTCAGCATGCCGCCGACGCGCTGTAGCGCCGAGGCGAGGCCGGTGCCCGAGCGCTCGCCGGTGCCGGAGAACAGCGACTGGGCCAGCACCGCTGACGAGGCGGGCGCGACCCGGGCGAACGGCACCCACAGCCGCAGCTCCACCAGCGCCGCGCCGGGACGGCGCACCGCGATCACGGTCAGGCCGCCGGGGAGGGTGAGCTCGGCCTGCTCGGGGACGGCCAGGCGGCCGAGCCGCGTCAGCGCGGGCAGCGTCATCGTCCGCCACCTCCCGGGAGCACGTCGATCCGGGCGCGGCCGTGCGGGCGCAGGGCCGCGGCGGCGGCGCGGACGCCGTCCGCGGTGACCTCGGCGAGCAGTCCCGGCAGCTCGCGCAGCAGCCCCGGATGCCCGCGTTGCAGCTCCCACACCCCGAGCCGCACCGCGCGGCCCACCACCGGGTCGCACTCGCGCAGCACCCGGGTGACCATCCGCGCCCGCACCCGGGCCAGCTCGCCGGGCACCAGGCCGTCGGTGGCGAGCCGGTCGAGCTCCTCGTCCACGACCGCCAGCACCTTGTCCGGGTCGCCGCCGCCCGGCAGGTGCGCCTGAAGCACCAGGGCCGTCGGGTCCCGGGTCTCGAACGGCTCACGCATGAAGCCCACGTAGCCGCCCACGTTGGTGACCATCCGCTCGCGCAGCGCCAGCCGGTCCGCCAGCCGGGACGACTCCCCGTCCGTCAGCGCCGTGGCCAGCGCGATGTACGGCAGGTAGCCCGGCATGTCGGCGATCGGGTCCGGCACCCGCCACGCCGCGGCCACCGCCGGGAGCGGCGCCAGCTCGTCGGTGTACGCGGCCCTCCGCTCCCGCGTGAGCGGGGGTTCGGCGAAGCAGGGCCGCTCCGGCGCCGGCCGGGCGGGGACGTCGCCGAAATACCTCTCCACCAGCCGGGCGGCGTGGTCGGGGTCGAAGTCGCCGGACAGGCTGAGCGCGGCGTTCCCCGCCGCGTAGTACTTGCCGAAGAACGCCGTGGCCTCCGGCAGCGCCGCCGCCTCCAGGTCCGCGAACGAGCCGTAGCCGTCGTGCGCGTTGGCAAAGGTGCCGAACATGACCGGCGGCAGCTTCAACCAGGGAAACCCCCCGTACGGCTTGCCGAGCACGTTGACCCTGATCTCTTCCTTGACCACGGCGATCTGGTTACGCAGGCTCTCCTCGGTGAGCAACGGCCCCCGCATCCGATCCGCCTCCAGATACAGCACCCGTTCCAGCGCACCGCTGGGCACCAGGTCGTTGTACTCGGTGTAATCCAGATGCGTCGACCCGTTGAACGTCCCCCCCGCCCCCTGAACAAGCCGCGAATGCGCGGCCCTGTCGAGATTGGCCGACCCCTGAAACATCATGTGCTCAAAGAGATGCGCGAACCCGGTCCGCCCCTCAGGCTCCGACCGCATCCCCACGTCATACACAACGGCCACCCCCGCAACCGGCGCACACCGATCAGGATTAAGCACAACCCGCAGCCCATTAGCAAGCACAAACCGCTCAACCCGCTGCCCCGACCCCGGCACCCGCACACTCTCTGACGCGATCACCCCCCCCCCCCCCCCCCCCCCCCCCCCCCCCCCCCCCCCCCC
>NZ_JBHSRF010000096.1:0-31223 GCF_042658925.1 Sphaerisporangium aureirubrum | reverse complement strand
GGTGTGCTGGTGGGAGGGGGTGGTGGTGCGGTCTTCGGCTATGGCGCGGAGCATGCGCTCGGCCTGGTCGGCCGGGAGGCGGCGGGTGGGGTCCTTTTCCAGGAGGCCTGTCAGGACGGCGGCCAGGCGGCCGGCGCGGAGGGCGGGCTCGGGCTGGTCGTTGAGGACGGCGTGCATGGTCGCCATGGCCATGCCCTTGTCGTGCGGGGGGCGGCCTTCCACGGCGGCGTACAGGGTGGCGCCGAGGGACCAGAAGTCCGACTCGCGCTGGGCGGGGTAGCCGCGGAGACGCTCGGGGGCGATGAAGGCGGGCGTGCCGACGAGACCGGTGCGGGTCATCGTGGTGTCGGTCTCCATGCGGGCGATGCCGAAGTCGGTCAGCACCACCCGGCCGTCATCGGTGAGCAGAACGTTCTCGGGCTTGACGTCCCGGTGCAGCACCCCGGCGGCGTGCGCGGAGCGCAGGGCCTCCAGCACCTGGATCCCGATGTCGGCGACCAGCCGCGGGGGCAGCGGCCCGTCGTCGCGCAGCACCTGCCCGAGGGAGCGGGCGTCGACCAGCTGCATGACGATCCACGGCCGGCCGTTCTCCTCGATGACGTCGTGCACGACGACGACGTTCGGGTGGGTCAGCCGCCCGGCGGCCCGGGCCTCGCGAAGCGTGCGCCGGTTCAGCTCGGCGACCTCGTCGTCCTCGGGGTCTCCGGGGTACCGGACCTCCTTGACGGCGACCACGCGGTCGAGCAGCTCGTCGTGGGCACGCCAGACGATGCCCATGCCGCCCCGGCCGATCGGCTCCAGTAGCTGGTAGCGGCCGGCCACGCGGCGTCCCTGCTGTCGCTTGCCCGGCCGTGCTTCCGACATCACCCGGCGCTACCCCCTTTCAGGCGAATGAATCGTCCCATAGGGCTGGGCAGGCGCAAACGCGGGAACGGTCCGCTCTGTCCGGCATCCGGGACGCATTGTCCAGATAGTGGACGCCTAGAGCGTCGCGACCCTGTGATCAGCGCGTTCGGCTCCCCGGCCCCCCGGAAGCCCGTCGTAGTTGATCACCCGAACCGATGCCCCGCCGCTGCTCACCCCCGCATTCCGCCCCCCGCCCCGCGGCTTTGCGCGCCGCCGCCGCGGGGCGATGATGGGAGGGGGCGCGACGCCGGCGAGGGGCGCGTGGTCACGATTGAGAACGGTGGTGCCGGTGTGCCGCGAGGGGGCGCGGCACGGCGTAGGCTCTCATCCGCCGCACCGGATCGAGGGGAGAGGGACGGCCCGCATGGCTGATTCGTTTGTACATCTGCACGTCCACACCGAGTACTCGATGCTCGACGGGGCGGCCCGATTGAAGCAGATGTTCAAACAGGTAGGCGATCTCCAGATGCCCGCCATCGCGATCACCGACCACGGCAACATGCACGGCGCCTACGACTTCCACAGGCAGGCGACCGCGGCCGGCATCAAGCCGATCATCGGCATCGAGGCGTACGTCGCCCCGGCCTCCCGCCACCAGAAGAAGCCCGTGCTGTGGGGCGAGCCGCACCAGAAGCGCGACGACGTGTCCGCCGGCGGCTACTACACCCACATGACCATCTGGGCCAAGAACGCCACCGGCCTGCACAACCTCATGAAGCTCTCCTCCCGCGCCTACACCGAGGGCTTCGTGCGCAAGTGGGCCCGCATGGACGCGGAGATCCTCGCCGAGCACTCCGAGGGCCTGATGGCCACCACGGGCTGCCCGTCGGGCGAGGTGCAGACCCGCCTTCGCCTCGGCCAGTACGACGAGGCGGTGGCCGCCGCCGCCCGCTTCCAGGAGATCTTCGGCAAGGAGAACTACTACCTGGAGGTCATGGACCACGGCCTCGACATCGAGCGCAGGGTCCGCGACGGCCTCACCCGCATCTCCGCCGAGCTCGCCATCCCCCCGCTGGTGACCAACGACTCCCACTACACCTACGAGTCGGACTCCACCTCGCACGACGCGCTGCTGTGCATCCAGACCGGCAAGCAGCTCTCCGACCCCGACCGGTTCCGCTTCGACGGCAGCGGCTACTTCATCAAGACGGCCGACGAGATGCGCGCCGTCGACTCCTCCGACCTGTGGGCCGAGGGCTGCCGCAACACGCTGCTGGTCGCCGAGAAGGTCGACCCGAGCGGCATGTTCGGCTTCAAGAACCTCATGCCGACCTTCCCGATCCCCGAAGGCCAGACCGAGGAGGGCTGGTTCCGCCAGGAGATCGCCCGCGGCATGGCCTGGCGCTTCCCCGAGGGCGTGGACGACGAGCACGCCCGGCAGATCGAGTACGAGATGAACGTCATCCTGCAGATGGGGTTCCCCTCGTACTTCCTCGTGGTCGCCGACTTCATCATGTGGGCCAAGAACAACGGCATCCGGGTCGGCCCGGGCCGCGGCTCGGCCGCGGGGTCGCTCGCCGCGTACGCGCTCGGCATCACCGACCTCGACCCCCTGCCGCACGGCCTGATCTTCGAGCGGTTCCTCAACCCCGACCGCGTGTCCATGCCCGACGTCGACATCGACTTCGACGAACGCCGGCGGGCCGACGTGATCCGGTACGTCACCGAGAAGTACGGCGCCGACAAGGTCGCGATGATCGCCACCTTCGGCACCATCAAGGCGAAAGCGGCCATCAAGGACGCCGCCCGCGTCCTCGGCTATCCCTACGCCCTCGGCGACCGCGTCTCCAAGGCGTTCCCCCCGGCGGTGATGGGCAAGGACATCCCGCTGTCCGGCATCTTCGACAAGGAGCACCCGCGCTTCAACGAGGCCGGCGAGCTGCGCAAGCTGTACGACGAGGACGTCGACGTCAAGACGGCCATCGACCTCGGGCGCGGCCTGGAGGGGCTGATCCGGCAGACCGGCGTGCACGCCGCCGGCGTGATCATGTCCGCCGAGGTGCTGACCGACTACATCCCGATCATGCGCCGCGACGCCGACGGCGCGATCATCACGCAGTTCGACTACCCGACCTGCGAGACGCTCGGCCTGCTGAAGATGGACTTCCTCGGCCTGCGCAACCTCACGATCATCGACGACTGCCTCAAGATGATCGAGGCCAACACCGGCAACGCCATCGACCTGCTGAAACTCCCGCTGGACGACCCGAGGACGTACGAGCTGCTCGGCCGGGGCGACACCCTCGGGGTGTTCCAGCTCGACGGCGGCGGCATGCGTTCGCTGCTGCGCCTGATGAAGCCCGACAACTTCGAGGACATCTCCGCGGTCGGCGCGCTGTACCGTCCGGGCCCGATGGGCGCCAACTCCCACACCAACTACGCGCTGCGCAAGAACGGCCAGCAGGACATCACCCCGATCCACCCCGAGTTCGAGGACTCCCTGAAGGAGATCCTCGGCACGACCCACGGCCTGATCGTCTACCAGGAGCAGGTCATGGCCATCGCGCAGAAGGTCGCCGGGTTCTCGCTCGGCAAAGCGGACCTCCTGCGCCGCGCGATGGGCAAGAAGAAGAAGGCCGAGCTGGACAAGCAGTTCGAGTCCTTCGAGCAGGGCATGAAGGACAACGGCTACTCCGCCGCGGCCGTCAAGACGCTCTGGGACATCCTGGTCCCGTTCTCCGACTACGCCTTCAACAAGGCGCACAGCGCCGCGTACGGCCTGGTCTCCTACTGGACCGCCTACCTCAAGGCCAACTACCCGGCCGAGTACATGGCGGCCCTGCTCACCTCGGTGAAGGACGACAAGGACAAGTCGGCGCTGTACCTCAACGAGTGCCGCCGCATGGGCATCAAGGTGCTCCCGCCGGACGTCAACGACTCCGACTTCGACTTCACCCCGCGCGACACCGACATCCGCTTCGGCCTGTCGGCGGTGCGCAACGTCGGCGGCAACGTCGTGGACGGCATCATCTCCTCGCGCGGCGGCAAGGGCCGGTTCGCCGACTTCAAGGACTTCCTGCGCAAGGTGCCCGCGCTGGTCTGCAACAAGCGCGTCATCGAGTCGCTGATCAAGGCCGGCGCGTTCGACTCCCTCGGCCACGAGCGCAAGGGCCTGCTCATGGTGCACGAGCAGGCCGTCGACGCGATCATCGACATCAAGAAGAACGAGGCCATCGGGCAGGACTCCCTGTTCGGCGCCATCGACGGCGCCGAGGACCAGACCTTCGACGTGCAGATCCCGGCAGGGGAGTGGGACAAGTCCACCCTGCTGGTGTTCGAGCGCGAGATGCTCGGGCTGTACGTCTCGGACCACCCGCTGTTCGGCGTGGAGCACATCCTGTCGGCGGGCGCGGACTGCTCGGTGGCCTCGCTGCAGGCCGACGAGCGCACCGACGGCCAGGTGATCACCGTGGGCGGCCTCCTCAGCGGCCTCCAGCGCAAGGTCACCAAGAAGGGCGACACCTGGGTGCTCACCAACCTCGAGGACCTGGAGGGGTCCATCGAGGTGATGATCTTCCCGTCGGCCTACCAGCTGTGCGCCACCGTCCTGGCCGAGGACGCCATCGTCTTCGTCAAGGGCCGGCTGGACAAGCGCGAGGACGTCGCCAAGATCGTCGCGATGGAGGTCACCGCCCCCGACCTGTCCCAGGAGGCGGGCGGCCCCCTGGTGGTCAGCCTGACGCTGACCCGCTGCACCCCCCCGGTGATCGGCCGCCTCAAGGAGGTCCTGACCACCCACCGCGGCACCACCGAGGTCCACCTCCAGCTGCACAACGGCTCCAAGACCACCGTCATGCGCCTGGACGACCGCCTGCGCGTGGCCCCGTCCCCGGCCCTGATGGGCGACCTCAAGCAGCTCCTCGGCCCCGCCTGCATCGGCGCCTGAAGCACCACGACGCCGTCCTGCCGGGGCCGGGTGCCGGCGACGTGGCCGTGGACAGCCGCCTGCCGATCCTGTGCCCCGCGGACACGCGGCGGTCGGCGCCTAGTCCCGCCAGTACCCCGGCTCGTAGGGATCCGCCCGGTCGTAACGGTCGTGGCGGTCGTACGGCGCGCCGTGGACGGGGGGACGACGGCGCGGCGGGGGCCAGCCTCGCTCCCACACCCGCGGCAGGCTGTAGTCGTCGGGGTACGGGCGGAACGGCCGGTCGCCGGGGTGGTACCAATTGCGGCGCAGGCGGCCCTCGCGGCGCGGCCGGTCCTCGCCCTCCTCCTCGTACCCGCCGTCCCGGCCGCGCTCGTCGCCGGGGTCCCGGCCGGCGAGCTGGTCCTCGGGGCTGAGGCCGGGGGTGGTGCCGCCGCCGAAGCGCGAGTGGTCGGGCGGGGAGAAGGACGTGGCGGGCACGTCCTGAAGGGCGCCCTCCATGGAGGTCACCCAGATGGGGCCGGGCAGCGTGGCGCCCTGCACGCCGCCGTACGACCGGCCGCCGATCTCGACGCCGTCCAGCGGGTGCTTGTAGGCGCCCCGCATGTCGCCGAGGCTGACGGCCGCCGCCAGCTCCGGGGTGTACCCGGCGAACCACGCGGAGGTGTAGCCGTTGTTGGTCCCGGTCTTGCCCGCCGCCGGGCGGCCGATGCCCTGCCCGCGCATGGTGCCCTTGGTGAACACCCCGGACAGCACGAAGTTGACCGCGTCGGCCACTCCCTCCTCGATGGGAGCCGAGCAGCTCGGCGCCACCGTCGTGCGCCGCCCCCGCCGCTCGGCGATCTCCAGCACGGCCATCGGCCGGCAGTACCGCCCCCGCGCCCCGAAGGTCGCGAACGCCGCCGCCACCGTGACCGGGTCCATCTCGTTCACCCCGAGGGTGAACGTCGGGACCTCCTTGAGCGGCTTGCCGTCGGCGCGGACGACCCCGAGGGACCGCGCGGTGCGCACCACGTCGCACAGCCCGACGTCGCGCTCCAGCATCATGTAGAAGATGTTGACCGACTGCCAGGTGCCGGTGGCCAGGCTGTACGGCCCGCCCTTCCCCTCGCCGCCCGCGTTGTGCACCACGGCGTCCGGCACGCTGACGTTCTTGCCCGAGCAGTCCCGGTAGCCCGAGGACGGCGAGAACGCGCCCGGCGTGTCGAAGCCCTGGTCGAACTTCCACCCCTTGGCCAGCGCGGTGGCCAGGGTGAACGCCTTGAACGTCGACCCGGCCTGGAAGCCCTGCCCGCCGCCGTGCGCGATGTCGCCGACCAGGTTGTACGTGGTCCGCGCCCCCTGGTCCTTGCCGCCGGGGTTGTTGCCGTACTTCTTGCTGGCCGCCAGCGCCCGGATCCGCCCGGTGCCCGGCTCGACCATCGCCTCGGCCGCCACCTGGCTGTCCTTCGGGCGGACGTACTCGGCGATGGCCTTCTGCGCGGCGTTCTGCATGGCGCGGTCCAGGGTGGTGGTGATCTCCAGCCCGTCGCGGTACAGGCGCCGCTCCCGCTCGGCCCGGGTCTGCCCGAACGCCGGGTTGACGGCGATCTCCCGCTGCACGTAGAGGCAGAAGAACGGGTACTCGCTCTCGGCGCACCCGCCGGGCTCGGGCCGCAGGTCCAGCGCCAGCGGTCCCGCCTTGGCGGCCCCGGCCCGCACGGCGGGCACCATGCCGAGCTGGGACATCCTGTCCAGCACCAGGTCCCGCCGGATCCGCAGCCGCTTCTCGTGCTCGGGGCCGAGCGTGGGATCGGTGAGGGACGGCGTGCGCACCGCCCCGGCCAGCGTGGCGGCCTGCGCCAGGGTGAGGTCGGCCGCCGTGGTGCCGAAGAACCGGCGCGCCGCGGCCTCCACGCCGAAGGCGCCGCCGCCGAAGTAGGCGATGTTCAGGTAGCGCACCAGGATCTGGTCCTTGGAGTACTTGCGCTCCAGCCCCATGGCGTACCGCAGCTCCTGCAGCTTGCGGCGGATGCTCGGCGCGCGGGCCGAGTCGCGCTCGCCGTCGGAGCGGGCGTTCTGCAGCAGGACGTTCTTCACCAGCTGCTGGGTCAGCGACGAGCCGCCCTGCTTGATCTCGCCGGCCCGGGTGTTGGTGATCATCGCGCGCAGCGTGCCCCGGAGGTCCAGCCCCGCGTGGTCGTAGAACCTGGCGTCCTCGATGGCGACGATGGCCTTCAGCATCACCGGCGCGATCCGCGTGATGTCCACCGAGCGCCGGTTCTGCACGTAGAACTGGGCGAACTGCTTGCCGTCCTTGTCCAGCAGCCGCGTGCGCTCGGGCAACGGAGCCTCGCGCAGCGCGGACGGCGTGTCGAAGAAGCTCCGGGAGGCGTCCCGGGTGAACACCCCCGCCCCGCCGACCGCCGGGAGCGCCAGGGCCGCCGCGAGCACGCCCCCGGCCACGCCCGCCAGCCCGAGCACGCCCAGGCACGCGGGCACGGGACGTTCCCGCCGCCGCGCGGACTCGCCGCCGGGCCTGCGGCGGCCGTCGGATCCCGAGGTCACGGGATAGAAACTGCGGCTGGCGGAACGTCGGCAAACGTCCGTCGTGCGAAGCTTTACGCTTCCCTGTTGATCTTCATCCCAAGTGAGGTGAACTGGTCGAATACGCGGTGGTATCCGCGTTCGATGTGGTTGACCCCGCGCAGGGTGGAATTGCCCTCCGCGACCGCCGCGGCGAGCACCGCGGAGAACCCGGCCCGGATGTCGGGCAGGGTGACGTCGGCGCCGCGCAGCTTGGAGATGCCGCGCACCACCGCCGAGTGGCGGGCGTTGGTGTCGTGGTAGCGGCACGCCGGGCCGCCCAGGCACACGTCGAAGATCTCGATCTCGCAGCCCATCTTCTGCAGCGCGGGCACGTACACCAGGCGGTTCTCGAACACCGTCTCGTGCAGCACCGACATGCCCTCGGCCTGGGTGAACAGCACCATTAGCGGGGTCTGCCAGTCGGTCATGAACCCCGGGTGGGTGTCGGTCTGCACGGCGGCGGCCCGCAGGCCGTCCGGCGCGGACGCGCTCAGCCACTCGTCGGTGATGTCGAACTGCGCGCCCATGCGGGCCAGGGTGGTGATCGCGGTGACCAGGCGGTCCTGCGGGCAGCCGTGCACCCGCACCTCGCCCTTGGTGATCAGCCCCGCCACGAGGTAAGAGAAGGCCTCTATGCGGTCGCCGGCCAGCCAGGTGGACGCGCCGCGCAGCCGCTCCACGCCCTCGATGACGATGCGGCGGTCGGGGCTGAGCTCGATGCGGGCGCCCATGCGCTGCAGGAACAGCGCCAGCTCGACGACCTCGGGCTCGGTGGCCGCGCCCTTGATCACCGTCTTGCCCTCGGCGAGCACCGCCGACAGCAGGATGGTCTCGGTCGCCCCGACGCTCGGGTAGGGCAGCTCGATGCGGGTGCCGCGCAGACGGGTGGCCTTGGCGGTGATGCCGGCGTCGCCCACCTCGATCTCGGCGCCCATGGCGCGCAGCGCTTCGACGTGGAAGTTGACCGGCCTGCGGCCGATCGGATCACCGCCCACCAGCGGGACGAACGCCTCGCCCGCCAGGTGCAGCAGCGGACCGAGCATCAGGATGGGGATGCGGTTCAGCCCGGTGAAGGCCTCTGGCACCCTGGGCCGGATCTCGGGGCCGCGCTCCAGCGTGATCTCCCGCTGGGTGATGTCGACCTCGATCCCGAGTGCCCCGAGCATGGCGGCCGTGATGCCCACCTCGCCGACCTCGGGGGCGTTGTGCAGCGTGCTCGGGCCGCTGCCCAGCATCGCCGCCACCATGTGCTTGGACACGGCGTTCTTGGAACCGCGTACCTCGACGTCCCCCCGGAGAGGCCCGGACGGCTCGATCAGCCATACCTCTTCACTCACGGGGGACAGCCTAACCGTGCGGCGCGTCCTGTCGAAGGCGGCGGTGCGCGAGCGGCATCGGTAACATTGGCGGGGCCCGCGTGCCGGTGCGCGGCGCGCGGCGGGGCGAGGTGATCGGGTGCGGCATCTGCGGGACTTCGTGCTGACGGTCGGGGTGCTGGCCGCGCTGGGTGCGGCGGCCGGGTTGCTCTGGTCGGTGGTGTCCCCCCGCACGCCGTATGTCATCACCGCGTCGGGGCCACGGCTCACCGACCCGATGACCCAGGCGCTCATCGCCGCGGACGGCTGGTTCGCGCTGATCACCGGGGTCGCCGGGCTGGCGTGCGGCGTCACCGCGTACCTGCTGGCCCGCCGCGGGCGTCCCGTGGCCCTGCTGGCCGGCCTGGCCGCCGGGGGGCTGCTGGCCGGTCGCCTGGCGCTCGCCGTCGGCACCTCCCTCGACTCGGCCACCGTCCAGGCCGCCGCCCCCGGCTCGGCCGCCGTGGGCTCCACCGTGGGCGTGCTCACCGTCACCGCCGCCGGGGTCCTGCTGTGCTGGCCCCTGGTGTCCGTCGCGGTCTTCGGCATCCTCGAATCCGCCGACGGCTACCGCGACTCCCCCCTCCGCGAGCCCTACGCCGGCGAGGAGACCCCGTCCGGCACGCCCCCGCCGCCGGAGTCCACCGCCTTCTACGGCCCCGCGTTCCCGCCCCCGGGTCCGGGAGCGGCCGGTCCGTCCACGGGTCAGGGAACACCTGGTCCGCCCGCGTCGCCGGGAGCCCCCGGTCCGTCCGCGTCTCCCGGCGCGGCCGGTCCGCCGCCGCCTCCGGTCTAGCCGAGCGGGGGCCGCACCTCGCCGTGGCGGGTGGCCTGCTCGAAGGCGTGGGCGGCGCGCAGCACCGTCAGGTCCTCGAAGGGGCGGGCGATCATCTGCACGCCCACGGGCCAGCCCTCGGCGGTGAAGCCGCAGGGCACGGACGCGGCGGGCGCGTGCAGGACGCTGATCCAGTACGCCGAGCGCATCCAGGCCAGGTAGTCGGGCATGGGGGTGCCGGCGATCTCGGTGACGTACGGATCCTCGACCGGGAAGGGCGGGACCTGGCTGACGGGGGCGATCAGCAGGTCGTAGGTGTCGAAGAAGCGGTTCATCTTCTGGAACAGACGGCTGCGCAGCTTCTCGGCGCGGGCCAGGTCGGCGGCGGTGACCTTCTTGCCCTGCTCGACGTTCCACGCGACGTTGGGCCCGAGCAGGTCGGAGGGCAGGTCGCCGTAGGTGGCGGCGTACTGCCAGCCCCGGTAGACGCGGAAGGCGTCCTCGGCGTCGGTCAGCTTGAGGTCCACCTGCTCGACCTTGGCGCCGAGGCCGGTCAGGACGGCGGGCGCCCGGGCGGTCACCTCGGCGGTGCGCGGGTCCACGGGCAGGCCGCCGAGATCGGGGCTCCAGGCGATCCGCATGCCCTCGACGCCGGGCTCCAGGGGACCGGCGAACGCCGAGCCGTCCTCGCGGATCGCGAACGGCGAGGTGGGCGCGAAACCGGCGATCACGCTCAGCAGCAGGGCGGCGTCGGCGACGGTCCGGGCCATCGGCCCGGCCACGCCGAGGGTGAACCACGCCGCGGTGCGCGAGGAGTCCGGCACCCGGCCGGGGGTGGGCCGCAGCCCGACCACGTTGCAGAACGACGCGGGGTTGCGCAGCGAGCCGCCCATGTCCGAGCCGTCGGCCAGCGCCACCATGCCGGACGCCAGCGCCGCCGCCGCGCCGCCGCTGCTGCCGCCCGCGCTGCGGGTCAGGTCGTAGGGGTTGCGGGTGGCGCCGAACACCTCGTTCACGGTGTGCGAGCCGGTGCCGAACTCGGGGGTGTTGGTCTTGCCGAGCGTGACGGCCCCCGCCGCGCGGGCGCGCCGCACCACCAGGGCGTCCTCGCGCGGCACGTGGTCGGCGAACAGCTGCGAGCCGTACGTGGTGCGGATGCCCGCGGTGTCGGTGAGGTCCTTGAACGCGATCGGCAGGCCGTGCAGCGGGCCGCGCCACACGCCGCGCGCCAGGTCCCGGTCCAGCTCGCGGGCCTCGGCCATCGCCCGGTCGGCGACCACCGTGACGACGGCGTTGACCGCGCCGTTGACCTCGTCGATCCGCCGCAGGTGCGCCTCGGTCAGCTCGGCCGCGCCGATCTGCCGGGAACGCAGCAGTTCGAGCATCTCGGTGGCGGTCAGGTGGATCGGCTCGGTCACGCGGGCACCTCTCTCAGCGAACGGTGAACACAGGCGGCACAGGGGGCACAGGGGGCACAGCGGCACAGGCGGCGGTCAATCCAGGCGGCACAGGCGACGCAGGCCGCGCAGGCGACCCAGGCGGCACAGGTGACCCAGGCCGCGCAGGCGATACGTCGGGTCCGGCGGGCACGGCCGCGGTGCGAGCGCGGCCGGCCCGCCGGGCCCGGCCCGGGCGGTGGGCCCCGCCAGTCTGGTGGGCGGCGCGGCGGCGTGCGACGGCAAGGGTTGCCAACGGTGGTCAGGCCCCCTTGCCGATGGCGGCGGTCACCGCCCGGGTGAGGCGCACCAGGTCGGCCGGGGCCGCCTCGATCTGCAGGCCGCGCCGTCCGGCGGAGAAGAAGATCGTCGGGAAGTCCAGCGCCGAGGAGTCCACCACCGTGGGCAGGGCCTTGCGCTGGCCGAGCGGGCTGATGCCGCCGACGACGTACCCGGTGACCCGCTCCACCTTGGCCGCGTCCGCCATGGCGGCGCGCTTGCCGCCGAGGGCCGCGGCGAGGGCCTTGAGGTCGAGCTTGCCCGCCACCGGGACCACCGCGACCGCGAGGCCGGTCTCGACCTCGGCCACCAGGGTCTTGAAGATCCGGTCGTGCGGCAGGCCGAGCGCGTCGGCGGCCTCCTCGCCGTACGCCTGCGCGTTCGGGTCGTGGTCGTAGGGGTGCAGGGTGAACCCGGCCCCGGCCTTGGCCAGCGCCACGGTCGCGGGGGTGCTCTGGCCGCCCTTGCTCTTCGTCTTGCTCACGCCGCCAGCTTAATGCGAGATTAAAATCTACAATGTAAAGGCATCGTCCGAATGGCGGACGAACGCGGGAACGGCCCGCCACCCTCCGTAGACTGGTCCGGTGATAACCCGTATCGACCTGCGCGGGTCACTGCCGTCCGACCCGCGAGACCTGCTGCCCCGAGCCGACCTCGACGTCGAGGCCGCCCTGGCCCACGTGCGCCCGCTGTGCGACGACGTGCGCCATAGGGGAGCGGAGGCCGTGCGGGAGCTCACCGCCCGGTTCGACGGCGTCGAGCTCGCCTCCACCCGGGTGCCCCCCGCCGCCCTGACCGCCGCGCTGGACGCGCTGGACCCCGCCGTGCGCGCCGCGCTGGAGGAGTCGATCCGCCGTGCCCGGCTGGTCCACCGCGACCAGCGCAGGACGGACGTGACCACCCAGGTGGTGCCCGGTGGCACCGTCACCGAGCGCTGGGTCCCGGTCGAGCGGGTCGGGCTGTACGTCCCGGGCGGCCGGGCCGTCTATCCCTCCAGCGTCGTGATGAACGTCGTGCCCGCCCAGGAGGCCGGCGTGCCGTCCCTGGCGGTGACCTCACCGCCACAGGCCGAGCACGGCGGGCTGCCGCACCCCGCCATCCTGGCCGCCTGCGCCCTGCTCGGCGTGGACGAGGTGTACGCCGTGGGCGGCGCGCAGGCCGTGGCCATGTTCGCCTACGGCACCGAGGAGTGCCCGCCGGTCAGCATGGTGACCGGGCCGGGCAACATCTGGGTGGCCGCCGCCAAGCGCCTGCTCAAGGGCCGCATCGGCATCGACTCCGAGGCCGGGCCCACCGAGATCATGGTCATCGCGGACGACACCGCCGACCCCGCCCACGTCGCGGCCGACCTGATCAGCCAGGCCGAGCACGACGTGATCGCCGCCGCGGTGCTGGTCACGCCGAGCGAGCGGCTGGCCGACGCCGTCGAGAAGGAACTGCCCGGCCAGGTCGCCGCCACCCGCCACTCCGAGCGCATCGCCGAGGCCCTCTCCGGGTCGCAGTCGGCGATCGTGCTGGTCTCCGGCATCGACGACGCCCTGCGGGTGGCCGACGCCTACGCCGCCGAGCACCTGGAGATCCAGACGGCCGGCGCCGCCGAGGTCGCCGCCCGGGTGCGCAACGCTGGCGCGATCTTCATCGGGCCGTACGCCCCGGTGTCCCTCGGCGACTACCTCGCCGGGTCCAACCACGTGCTGCCCACCGGCGGCTGCGCCTGCCACTCCTCGGGCCTGTCGGTGCAGACCTTCCTGCGCGGCGTGCACGTCGTCGACTACACGCGGGACGCGCTGGCGCAGGCCGCGCCGCACGTCTACGCGTTGTCGGAGGCCGAGGACCTCCCGGCGCACGGCGCCGCGGTCCGTGCCCGCTTCCCGGAGGGCACCCGATGAGCGCCCCCGGGGCCGAGGGCCGCGTCCGGCTGGACGACCTGCCGCTGCGCGACGACCTGCGCGGCCGCACGCCGTACGGCGCGCCACAGCTGGACGTGCCGGTGCGGCTCAACACCAACGAGAACCCCTACCCGCCCTCGGCCGCGCTGGTCGACGGCCTGGCCGAGGCGGTGCGCGTCCACGCGGGCGCGCTGAACCGCTACCCCGACCGTGATTCCGTGGCGCTGCGCGAAGATCTCGCCGCCTATCTCGGCCACGGCATCGCGCCCGCCCAGGTGTGGGCGGCCAACGGGTCCAACGAGATCCTCCAGCAGATCCTCCAGGCGTTCGGCGGCCCCGGGCGCTGCGCGATGGGCTTCGAGCCGTCGTACTCGATGCACCCGATCATCACCACCGGGGCGTCCACCCGCTGGATCTCCGGCGCCCGCGACGACGACTTCGGCCTGGACCCCGGCCGGGCGATGGCCGCGATCGAGGAGCACCGCCCGGACATCGTCTTCCTCACCAGCCCGAACAACCCCACCGGCACGGCGCTGCCGCTGGACGTCATCGAGCGGGTGGTCAAGGCCGCCCCGGGCATGGTGGTGGTGGACGAGGCGTACTTCGAGTTCGCCCGCACCGGCACGCCGAGCGCGCTGCGGCTGCTGCCCGGCAACCCCCGGCTGATCGTCACCCGCACCATGTCCAAGGCGTTCGCCATGGCCGGCACCCGGCTCGGCTACCTCGCCGCCGACCCGGCGGTGGTCGAGGCGCTGCTGCTGGTCCGCCTGCCCTACCACCTGTCCACGCTGACCCAGGCCGCGGCCAGGGTCGCCCTGGCGCACCGCGCCGAGCTGCTCGGCACGGTCGACACCCTGCGGGCCGAGCGGGACGCCGTGGTGGCGTGGCTGCGCGGGCACGGGCTGGCCGTGGCGGACTCCGACGCCAACTTCGTGCTGTTCGGCCGGTTCGCCGACCGGCGCGCCGTGTGGGAGGCGCTGCTGGCCCACGGGGTGCTGATCCGCGAGGTCGGCCCGCCCGAGTGGCTGCGCGTCTCGGTGGGCACCGCCGAAGAGATGGCGGCGTTCCGCCACGCCATGGCCGCGGTCCTGGCGGCGCACCCCGCGACCCCGCCCGGCACCCCGGGCGGCCCCGACGACCTGGAGGAGACCCAGTGACCAGTCCCGCCGCAGCCGCGCCGAGGCCGAGGACGGGCCGTGTCGAGCGCACCACCAAGGAGACCTCGGTGCTGGTCGAGGTCGGCCTGGACGGCACCGGCCGGGTGGACGTGTCCACCGGTGTCGGGTTCTTCGACCACATGCTGGCCCAGCTCGGCAAGCACGGCCTGTTCGACCTGACCGTGAAGACCGACGGCGACCTGCACATCGACGCCCACCACACCATCGAGGACACCGCCCTGGCGCTCGGCGCGGCGTTCCGGGAGGCCCTGGGCGACAAGTCCGGCATCCGCAGGTTCGGCAACGCGTCCTGCCCGCTGGACGAGGCGCTGGCCGAGGTCACCGTCGACCTGTCCGGCCGCCCCTACCTCGTGCACAGCGAGCCCGAGACGATGGCCCCGATGATCGGGCCCGACTACGACACCACCCTGACCCGGCACATCCTGGAGTCGTTCGTCGCCCAGGCGGCCGTCTGCCTGCACGTGCGGGTGCCGTACGGCCGCAACGCCCACCACATCGTGGAGGCGCAGTTCAAGGCGCTGGCCCGCGCGCTGCGGGCCGCCAGCGAGCGCGACCCGCGCGCGACCGGCGTGCCGAGCACCAAGGGGGTGCTGTGAGCTCCAACTGGACCGCACCCGCGATGATCTTCGTCGGGCTGTTCCTCATCGGCGGGGTCGTCTCGTTCCTCAAGCAGGGCATCAAGATCGGTGCGGTGGTCCTCGGCGTCGGCGCCGCCATGGCCATCGGCGCGGGGGTGTTGTGGTGGTGAACATCGTCGTCCTGGACTACGGCTCGGGGAACCTGCGGTCCGCCGAGCGGGCGCTGGCCCGGGCGGGCGCCGAGGTCACCGTGACCGCCGACTTCGACGCCGCGCTGGACGCCGAGGGCCTGGTCGTGCCCGGTGTCGGCGCGTTCGGCGCCTGCATGGCCGGGCTGCGCGCGGTGCGCGGCGACCAGATCATCGGACGCCGCCTGGCCGGCGGCCGTCCGGTGCTCGGCATCTGCGTCGGCATGCAGATCCTTTTCGCCGAGGGAGCCGAGCACGGCGCGGACGGCGAGCGCGACGAGGGCTGCGGCGAGTGGCCCGGCGTCGTGGAGCGGCTGGACGCCCCGGTGCTGCCGCACATGGGCTGGAACACCGTCCAGCCGCCCGAGGGCTCGGTGCTGTTCGAGGGCCTCGACCCGGCCACCCGGTTCTACTTCGTGCACTCCTACGGCGTGCGCAAGTGGGAGCTCCAGGCGGGGGACGGCTTCCGGCAGCCCCTGGTCACCTGGGCCGAGCACGGCGTGCCGTTCGTCGCCGCCGTCGAGAACGGCCCGCTGATGGCCACCCAGTTCCACCCGGAGAAGTCCGGCGACGCCGGCGCCGTCCTGCTGAAGAACTGGCTGGCGACGCTGTGACCGCCGGCCGTCTCCCGGACATGGCCGCCCGGCCCGCGAGCCCGGCCGCCGGGCGTTCCCCGGGTGCGGCCGCCCGCCGCCCCTTAGGCGCATGAGCAAGGAGCGGGCACGCCGCCGCGCCGAGCGGGAGGCCGAGCGGGCGCGGCAGGCGTCGCTGCGTGCCGAGCGGGAGGCGCGGCGGGCGCGGTGGCGGGAACGGCGCGGGCGCCTCGCGGCGCTGGTGCCGCGGCCGATCCGCGTGGCCCGCCAGGGCGGGGTGCTCGCCCGGCGCCGCCGGGCGCAGAACGCCGTCATGGTGCTGCTGTTCGTGCTGGTACAGGCCGGAGCGTGGCTGCTGCTCAGTGGGTGGGCGGCGCGACTCGGCGTGCTGGTGCTGTCGTTGTTGCTGTTCCCGGTGCTGGTCACCGTCGCATTCGACCGGAGGTCGTAGAACATGTCGCTGGTGCTGTTGCCCGCGGTGGACGTCGCGGACGGCCAGGCCGTCAGGCTGGTGCAGGGCGAGGCGGGGACGGAGACGTCCTACGGCGATCCGCTGGCCGCCGCGCTGGCCTGGCAGGACGCGGGCGCCGAGTGGGTCCATCTGGTCGACCTGGACGCCGCCTTCGGCCGGGGGTCCAACCGCGAGCTGCTCGCCTCGGTGGTGGACGCGCTGGACGTCCAGGTCGAGCTGTCGGGCGGCATCCGCGACGACGCGTCGCTGGAGGCGGCCCTCGCCACCGGGTGCCGCCGGGTCAACATCGGCACGGCCGCGCTGGAGGACCCCTCCTGGTGCGCCAAGATCATCGCTGAGTACGGCGACCGCATCGCCGTCGGGCTGGACGTGCGCGGCACCACGCTGGCCGCCCGCGGCTGGACCCGCGAGGGCGGCGACCTGTGGGAGGTGCTGGACCGCCTGGAGGCCGACGGCTGCCCCCGCTACGTCCTCACCGACGTCACCAAGGACGGCACGCTGCGCGGCCCCAACATCGACCTGCTGCGCCAGGTGTGCGCCCGCACCGACAAGCCGGTCATCGCCAGCGGCGGCGTCTCCTCCCTGGACGACCTGCGCGCCCTGGCGGGCCTGGTCCCCGAGGGCGTCGAGGGCGCCATCGTCGGCAAGGCCCTCTACGCGCAGGCGTTCACCCTCCCCGAGGCCCTCGCGGCGGTGCGGTCGTGACGCCCGGGACCACGCGCCGGGCGGCCGGCGGGGCCGGGCGGGAAGGACGGCCCGCATGACCGTGGCCGTGCGCGTGATCCCCTGCCTGGACGTGGACGCCGGGCGGGTGGTCAAGGGCGTGAACTTCGAGAACCTCCGGGACGCGGGCGACCCGGTGGAGCTGGCGCGGCGCTACGACGCCGAGGGCGCGGACGAGCTGACGTTCCTCGACATCACGGCGTCCTCCGGCGACCGGGGCACCATGGTCGACGTGGTGCGCCGCACCGCCGAGCAGGTCTTCATCCCGCTCACCGTGGGCGGCGGGGTGCGTACCGTCGCCGACGTGGACCGCCTGCTGCGCGCCGGGGCGGACAAGGTGTCGCTGAACACCGCCGCCATCGCCCGGCCCGAGCTGCTCACCGAGGCGTCCCTGCGGTTCGGCGCCCAGTGCGTGGTGCTGTCGGTGGACGCGCGGCGGGTGGTGGACGGCCCGCCCACGCCCTCGGGGTTCGAGGTCACCACGCACGGCGGGCGGCGCGGCACCGGCATCGACGCGGTCGAGTGGGCCCGCCGGGGCCAGGAGTACGGCGTGGGCGAGATCCTGCTGAACTCCATGGACGGCGACGGCACCCAGGGCGGCTACGACCTGGAGATGATCCGCGCGGTGCGCAAGGCCGTCACCGTGCCCGTCATCGCCAGCGGCGGCGCCGGGGAGCTCGACGACTTCCCCCCGGCGGTCGAGGCGGGCGCCGACGCCGTCCTCGCGGCCAGCGTCTTCCACTTCCGCCGCCTCACCATCGGCGACGTCAAGGCCACCCTCCGCCGGGCGGGCCATCCGGTCCGCTGACGCGGGGCCGCGCGGGGCGGGTCAGCCGAGCAGCTGCGAGAAGAACGTCGCGAGCTGCCCCGCCCCGTTGACGATGCCGTCCATGATGCCGCGGACGGCGGTGGCCGCCTCGGCCGGGCGGGAGTAGAGGTAGAAGACCGCGAAGGCGACGGCCAGGTACACGAGTACCTTTCTGGTCTTCATCGCAGTGCCTTTCGTGGGGGTCCGCCGGCATGCTGTTTCCCCCGGCGGCGGCGCGCCCACCTCGGGAAACGGGTGGCCCGCGCCTCCAGTGATCATATTGGAGGCGTGACCGATTCAGTTGGGTAATGACGGGATTTATCCCGCCATACCGCCTTACTGAACGGGTGGCGGCCCACCAGGGTTCCGGGCGGGCCGAATCACAGGCCGAGCGTGGCCGAACGGGCCTTGGCGATGGAGGTCTCGTCACCCTCGTAGGCGACGCGGGCGTGGTCCTGCCGCCCGAAGGCGAACATCAGCAGCTCCGCGGGATCGCCGGTGACGGTCACCCGGGGGCCGGTGCCCGAGACGGCGCCCGCCGTGCGGCCGTCGGTGTGGCGGAGCACGATGCCGACGGGGGAGCGGCGCAGCATCAGCCGCGCGCCACCGGACACCCGCTTCCAGATGTCCTCCTCCTGCCCGGCGGGCAGCTCGCGCGGCTCCCAGCCGGGCTGGGCCCGCCGGACGTCCTCGTGGTGGACGAACAGCTCCAGGTGGTTGACCAGCGACTCCAGGACGGGCAGGCGGTACGGCGACCACCGCGGCGGGCCCTGCCGGACCGAGCCCACCAGCGCGGGCCAGGCCCGGCCCTTCTTGATCTTGTCCTGCACCGACCGGGTGTACCCTGCGAGGGGCTTGATCACGATCCCGCCCGCCGCGTCGGGACGGTGCTCGCGCAGCACGATGTGGGCGGCGAGGTCGGCGGTGGTCCACCCCTCGCACAGGGTGGGGGCGTCCGGGCCGAGGTCGTCGAGAAGGTCGGAGAGTGCGGCGCGTTCGGCGCCTGCGTACGTCACCTGATCATCCTATCTCTCCGGCCCGGAAGGGCTGGTGAGCAGGTCGTGGCGATACGGCACGTTCGGAGACGGGAATAAACCGTTTGCAGCGAATGATAGGGATTGAGGCAGGCCGTTTCCTCCAAAGGCCCGCAAGACCGGTCGTCCCGACGAAAGGATCCCCCGCGTGCCGACCGAGCCCGAGCATCAGCCGACCGTCATGCGCCAGGGCCTCCGCGTCATCGGCCACGCCGTGCGCTCCGAGCCCCGCATCTTCGCCGGCGCGGTCCTCGGCAGCGCCGTCTACGGCGTCATGACCGTCGGCTCGTCGTGGGCCCTCGGCTGGGCGACCGAGAACGCCGTGCTCCCCGCCTTCCGCGACGACCACGCCACCGCCGCCGCGCTGACGACCGCCGCCCTGCTGATCGTCGGCGTCTCCGTGCTGAAGGCCGGCGGCGTCATCGCCCGCCGGGTGCTCGCCGGCATCATGCAGTACCGCATGCAGGCCCGCTCCCGCCGCGAGGTCACCCGCCAGTACCTGCGCCTGCCGCTCGCCTGGCACCACCGCCACCCCACCGGGCAGCTGCTGTCCAACGCGGGTTCCGACGCCGAGGCGGCCTGGGCCCCGCTGGCCCCGCTGCCCATGGCGGTCGGGGTGGTGGTGATGCTGGTGACCGCCGCCGCCGCGATCGTGCTGGTCGACCCGGTGCTGGCGCTGATCGGCTTCCTGATCTTCCCGGCCATCGCGGCGCTGAACCTCGTCTATCAGCGCAGGCTCTCCCCGCTGGTGATGAGGGCGCAGCAGCTGCGCGCCGAGGTGAGCGAGATCGCGCACGAGAGCTTCGACGGCGCGCTGGTGGTCAAGACCCTCGGCCGCGAGGACGCCGAAGCCGCGCGCTTCCAGGCCAAGGCCGACCTGCTGCGCGACGCCAACATCGCCGTCGGCAGGATCCGCGGCATGTTCGACCCGCTGCTGGAGGCCCTGCCCACGCTCGGCGTGCTTGCCGTGCTCGTCTTCGGGTCGCTGCGGCTGTCGGCGGGCGACGTCTCGGCGGGCGAGCTGATCCAGGTGGCCTACCTGTTCACCCTGCTGGCCTTCCCGATCCGCGCGCTCGGCTGGGTGCTGGCCGAGCTGCCGCGCAGCGTGGTCGGCTGGACGCGGGTGCGCGCGGTGCTGTCGGCCACCGGCTCCATGGAGCACGGCGCGGCCCGCCTCGGCGGCCAGGGCGCCGCCCGGGTCGAGGTGCGCGACCTGCGGTACGGCTACACGCCGGGCGTGCCGGTGCTGTCGGACGTGAGCTTCGAGATCCAGCCCGGCCGCACGGTCGCCGTCGTCGGCCCCACCGGGTCCGGCAAGTCCACGCTCACCCAGCTGCTCGTCCGGCTGATCGACCCCGACGGCGGGCAGGTGCTGCTGGACGGCACGGACCTGCGCGAGCTGGCCCGCGGCGAGGTGAGCGCCACCGCGGCGCTGGTGCCGCAGCAGACCTTCCTGTTCGACGACACCGTGCGCGGCAACCTGACGCTCGGCACCGCCGACGGCGCGGTGCCCGACGAGCGGATCTGGGCCGCGCTGCGGCTCGCCCAGGCCGAGGGCTTCGTCAGCGCCCTGCCGAAGGGCCTGGACACCAGGATCGGCGAGCGCGGCGCCACCCTGTCCGGCGGGCAGCGGCAACGGCTGGCGCTGGCCAGGGCACTGGTGCGCGACCCGCGGCTGCTCATCCTGGACGACGCCACCTCCAGCGTGGACGCCCAGGTGGAGGGCCGCATCCTTCGCGGGCTGCGGGACGGCTCCGCCGGGTCCACGGTGGTGGTGGTCGCCTACCGGATGGCCACCATCGCGCTGGCCGACGAGGTGGTCTACCTGGAACACGGCAAGGTGGCCGACCAGGGCACCCACGAGCGGCTGCTGCTGCGCTGCGCGGGGTACCGCGACCTGGTCACGGCCTACGAACGCGAGGAGGCCGAGCGCGCGGCGCTCGGGGAGGACGTACGCGACATGGACGACCTGGCCGGCGAGGAGGTCTCGGCGTGACGACGCTGCGCGTGGAGGACCGCTCGGCGCTCGGCACGCTGCGGCGCGGGCTCGAGCTGTCCCCGGAGTTCCGGGTGGGGCTGCCGGTGACGCTGCTGCTGGCCGTGCTGGCCACCGTCGGCAAGATCATCGTGCCGGTCGCCGTCCAGCAGGTCATCGACCGGGGCCTGAAGGGCGGGGCGCCCGACATCCCGTTCATCCGCGACGCCGTGGTGCTGTGCGCGGTGGCGGTGATGCTGACCGCGCTGTGCGGCTACTTGATGAACGTCCGGCTGTACCGCTCCACCGAGTCGGGGCTCGCCGGCCTGCGGGGCAAGGGCTTCCGGCACGTGCACGACCTGTCGGTGCTCACGCAGAACACCGAGCGGCGCGGCGCGCTGGTCTCCAGGATCACCGGCGACGTCGACCAGATCAGCACGTTCATGCAGTGGGGCGGGCTGATGGTGATCGTGTCCGTCGGCCAGCTGTTCATCGCCAGCGTGCTGATGGCCGTGTACTCCTGGCAGCTCACCCTGGTCGTCTGGGCCTGCTTCATCCCGCTGCTGGTCGCGCTGCCGCGGTTCCAGCGCTGGGTGGCCCGGGCCTACACCCGGGTGCGCGAACGGGCCGGCGACATGCTGGGCGCGATCAGCGAGTCGGTGGTGGGCAGCGCGGTGATCCGGGCGTACGGCTCGGAGGACCGCACCGCGCGGCGCATCGACGAGGCCGTGGACGCGCACCGGGCCGCGCAGACCCGCGCCCAGAAGATCATCGCGTTCACCTTCCCGATCACCGAGCTGGTGGGCGCGGTGGCGATCGCCGGGGTCGTGGTGATCGGCGTCGGGCTCGGCGTGGGCGGGGAGCTGTCGGCGGGCCGCCTGGTCGCGTTCCTGTTCCTGATCACGCTGTTCATCAGCCCCCTGCAGACCGCCACCGAGGTGCTCAACGACGCGCAGAACGCCGTCGCGGGCTGGCGCCGGGTGCTCGGCGTGCTGGACACCCCGGCCGACGTGGCCGACCCCGGCCCGGACGGTGTGGTGCTGCCGCGCGGCCCGATCACCGTGTCCTTCCAGGACGTCGGGTTCGCCTACCCCGGCGGGCCGCCCGTGCTGCACGAGGTGTCGCTGGACATCGCGCCGCGCACCCGGATCGCGGTGGTGGGGGAGACCGGGTCGGGCAAGACGACCTTCGCCAAGCTGCTCACCCGCCTGATGGACCCCACCGAGGGCCGGGTGCTCGTCGACGGCGTGGACCTGCGCGAGATCCGCTTCTCGTCGCTGCGCGACCGCATCGTCATGGTCCCCCAGGACGGCTTCCTGTTCGACGGCACGCTGGCGGACAACATCCGCTACGGCCGCCCCGGCGCCTCCGACGACCAGATCACCGCGGCCCTGGACGAGCTCGGCCTGTCCGACTGGGTCGCCGGCCTCGCCGCCGGGCTCGCCACCCCCGTCGGCCAGCGCGGCGAGTCCCTCTCAGCCGGTGAGCGCCAGCTCGTCGCCCTGGCCCGCGCCTACCTGGCCGACCCCGACCTCCTCCTGCTGGACGAGGCCACCTCCGCCGTCGACCCCGCCACCGAGGTCCGCCTGGCCCGCGCCCTGGACGGCGTGACCCGCGGCCGCACCGCCGTCTCCATCGCCCACCGCCTGAGCACCGCCGAGGCCGCCGACGAGATCCTCGTCTTCGAACACGGCCGCGTGGTCCAGCGCGGCCCCCATGCGGCCCTGGCCGCCGCGGAAGGCGTCTACGCCGACCTGTACGCCTCCTGGAGCTCCTCCTCGAAGACCTCCTAGCCCCGCCGCGCCGGGAACCATCCGGGCCGGTGGGGATAAGACCTGATTTATCGATCCGGTCACGTCCCCGCCACACAGCGTGCACCCCCACCACAATGAAGGCGTGGACCCGAAACGGTGGCGCGGCGGTCGCTGGCCGGCCGCCGGGCTGGCCTTGTTCGCGGTCGTGGCGGGGTTGGGGCTGGTCCTCGGCACCCGGGGCCTGGAGACCGCGGCCGGCCTGGCCCAGCTGATCTCCCTGCTGCCCCTGGCCGCGGCGGTGATCGCCTGGGCCCGCGCCGGCCACGGCGCCCCCGCCAGGACCACCGTGCCCACCCCGGTGCCGCCGTCCGGCCCGCACGACGATCCCGTCCCGGCCGAGACCGCCGGCGGCCTGCCCGGTCGCCTCTCGCCTCCCTCCGGCCCGCACCGCGGGCGCCGGGCGTCCCTGCTGGCCGGTGCCGTCCTCATCGCCGCCGCCGTCCTGCCGGCGGCCGACCTGGGGCCGCGCCCTCTTCCGCGCCGCGCGGCCCCCGCTCCGGCACCCCCGGCGCCCGGCTCGTCCGCGACACCGCTCCGCGCTTCTCCCGGGACGCCGTCCCCCGGTCCCTCCGGGACGCCGCGCCGCGTCGCCGGGTGGGTCCACAAGACCGGCGGCGTCTTCCGCCAGGCCAGCCCGGTGGTGGCCGGCGGTGTCGTCTACGTCGGCGGCTACGACGGCATGGTGCGCGCGCTGGACGCCGCGACCGGCGAGGAACGCTGGAGCCACCGCGCGGGCGACGTCGTGGAGTCCAGGCCGGCGGTGGCGGGCGGCGTCGTCTACGTCGGCTGTTACGACGACAAGGTCTACGCGCTGGACGCCGCCGACGGGATGGAGCGCTGGGCCCACCCCACCGGCGGGGACGTCGTGTCCGGCCCGGTGGTGGCGGGCGGCGTGGTCTACGCCGGCAGCGCCGACGGAAAGCTGTACGCGCTGGACGCCGCCGACGGGAAGGAGCGCTGGGCCTTCCCCACGGGCGACGCCGTCTACTCCAGCCCGGCGGTGGCGGGTGGCCTCGTCTACGTGGGAAGCAACGACGACAAGGTGTACGCGCTGGACGCCGCGACCGGCGCCCAGCGCTGGTTCGGCTCAACAGGCAACGACGTCGTGTCCGGCCCGGTGGTGGCGGACGGCGTCCTCTACGCGGCGAGCCACGACGGCGTGGTGTACGCCCTGGACGCCGTGACCGGCGGCCCGCGCTGGCGCCATGAGGTCGGCGCGGCCGGCGGGGGCGTCGACTCCGGCCCGGCGGTGGCGGGGGGCCTCGTCTACGTGGGGAGCGGGGACGGCAGGGTGTACGCGCTGGACGCCGCGACCGGCGACGAGCGATGGATCCACCCCACCGGCGGGCCCGTCGTGTCCGGCCCGGCGGTGGCGGGCGGCGTGGTGTACGCCGGCAGCGACGACTACAAGGTGTACGCGCTGGACGCCGCGACCGGCGAGGAACGCTGGAGCCACCGCACGGGCGACATCGTGCGGTCCAGCCCGGCGGTGGCGCTCGGCCGCGTCTACGTGGGCAGCGACGACTTCAACCTGTACGCGCTGGACGCCGCCACCGGACGGCCCTAGGCCGGGCGGCGCCTGCGGGCGCCGGAGGCGAACAGGCGGTGGATGCGGGTGATGGCGGTGGTCAGGTCGGTGACCGGGGCGATGGGCTCGGCCCAGGACCACCAGAACCACCAGGTCCCGGCGCGCTCGGCCGCGTAGACGATCTCCGACAGGGTGGGCACCGCGGTCCGGACCAGGATCAGCTGGGGGAGGCCGCTGTGCGTGGAACCGACCCGGGTGTGCAGGTCACGGGTCTGCAGGTGGTCGCCGAGCAGGTGTAAATGGCGGGCTGCCGCGGTGGCGACGCCGTCCATGGTCGTCATGAGAGGCTCCGTCAGTCGCAAGTCCTACGAACTCCTGATATTCGGCCCGCCCCGCCGCGTCGCCCGCGACGCTAAACGGGTACGGTCCGCACGATCAACGATGTTGCGTCATGTTCCTCGCACCGCTCGCGCCGCCGCGTCGATGAGGTCGCGCGCGGCCGCGCCGTACACCGCCACTCCGGCCAGCGCGGTGAACGCCTTCTCGTACAGCGCCACGTCGCTGGGGGCCTTGATCCGGAACTGCCCGGGTACTGTGTCCACTCTGACTTGATTGTCGTCATAGATCCAGAAGTTCTCCGGAGGCATGATCGGCGGCGGCGTGGCCGACGGGATCACGCCGAAGCTGAGTTGCGGCATGTTGGTCGTCAGCTCGGCCAGCTTTTCCAGTTGCTCCGCCATCTCGTCGCCCTCGCACACCCGCGTGCGCAGCGCCTGCTCACCGATGACGAACATGAACCGCTTGCCGCCCGCCCGCAGCACGTCCTGCTGCGCGAGCCGGGCCGCCACCGCCGACCGCAGGTCGTCGGGGATGCCGCGGAAGTCGATGATCGCCCGCAGGTGGGCGCGGGCGTACCCCGGCGTCTGCAGCAGCCCGGGCACCGCGGAGTGCTGGAACACCCGGAACTGCCTGGTGTCCTGGTAGAGCCGCTGGAACGACTCCTGCACGTGCCGCAGCCCGGTGCTCTCCAGCCGCCGCCATTCGGTGTACATCGAATCGATGTTGCGGACCGCCGCTATCAGGTCCACCACGTACTCCTCGGCGTCACAGACCCGGCACCAGGTCCTGATGTCGTTCTCGGCCGGCATCTGCACCGCGTGCTCGATCTTGGAGACCTTGGAGAAGTGCCAGCCGGCCTCGGCCGCGAGGCTGCGGGCGGTCATCCCGGCGTCGCTGCGGATCTCGCGCAGCCGGGCGGCCAGGATGCCTTTGGCCTCGGTGATGCGAGTGGGGGGCATGCGTCCACCTGTTCGGTAGGCGTGGTGGGGTGTCCACCGTCCCTGCCGACGTTAGTGCGAGGGATGCTCGCACTTCCCGCGTGTTGCGGATTGTTGCGTCTCGTGACTCCCGCCGGTCAATGCGCGCTCGCGGTCCCCGAGAGGCGCTGCGCCAGCCAGATCGGCACCACCGACAGCAGGATCAGGGCGGCGGCCACCACGTTGACCACCGGCGCCTGGTTGGGCCTGAACAGGTTCTCGAAGATCCAGATCGGCAGGGTGCGCACCCCGGCGCCCGCCGTGAACGTCGTCACGATGATCTCGTCGAAGGACAGCGCGAACGACAGCAGCCCGCCCGCCAGCAGTGCCGAACGCATCATGGGGAACGTCACCAGCCGGAACGTGGTGAACGGATCGGCGCCGAGGTCGGCCGAGGCCTCCTCCAGCGAGGTCCCGGTGCGCCGCAGCCGGGCCAGCACGTTGTTGTGCACCGTGACCACGCAGAACGTCGCGTGCCCCACGATGACGGTGAACAGGCCGAGACCCACCCCGAACGGCTCCAGCACGGCGCGGAACGCGTTGTTGAGCGCGATGCCGGTCACGATGCCGGGCAGCGCGATGGGCAGCACGAGCAGCAGCGACACCGTCTGGCGGCCGAAGAAGCGGTACCGCTGCACCGCGAACGCCGCCATCGTGCCGAGCACCAGGGCGATGGCCGTGGCGCCGAGGCCCGCCTGGACCGACGTCCACAGCGCCTCGCGCAGCCCCGCCGACCGCCACGCCACTCCCCACCACCGGGTGGTGAGGCCCGTGGGCGGCCAGGCGAAGGTGCGGTCGGCGTTGAAGGAGTTCAGCAGCACCACGGCCAGCGGCAGGTAGATCACCACGAGCCCGAGGGCGAGGGCCGCGCGCAACGCGAACCTGGCGGCGGGGGACAGGTTCACACGGTCCTCCGGCGGGCCTCGCGGCGGGCCCGCGCCGGGGTGGCGGGGGAGCGGGTCACAGGTTCTCCAGTGCTCCGGTGCGGCGGGCGGCGGCGAGGTACCCGAGCATGATCAGCACGGGCACCGTCGCCACGGCCGCGGCGAACGGCAGGTTGTTGGCGGCGCCGATGTTGTCGTACACCACGTTCCCGATCAGCTGGCTCTTCCCGCCGACGATCTTCACGGCGATGTAGTCCCCGAGCGACAGCGAGAACGTGAACACCGAGCCCGCCACCACCGCGGGGAACGCCAGCGGCCACACCACCGTGCGGAAGACCCGCCCGCCCCGCGCCCCGAGGTCGGCCGCCGCGTCCAGCATGGACCCCGGCAGCCGCTCCAGCCCGGCGTAGATCGGCAGGATCATGTACGGCAGCCACAGGTACGCCAGGGTCAGCACGGTCGCGGTGAGCCCGTACCCCCAGCCGAGCAGCCCCTCCGCCCCCAGCATCACCCGCCAGGCGTACGCCTTGACCAGGTAGGAAGCCCACAGCGGGGTGAGCACCGCGATGACCAGCCACCGCTGCGCCCGCGGCGAGGCCAGCTTGGCCATCGCGAACGCCATCGGGAACGCGACCACCAGGTCGATGAGCGTGACCGCCGCGGCCACCCCCACCGAGCGCAGCGCGATCGTCCTGTACACCTCGCCGGTCACCAGGTCACGGAAGTTGGCCCAGGTGAACACCCGGACCAGCTCGCCGGTGAACGGGTCGGTGCCCCAGAACGCGGTGACGAACAGCGCCGCCAGGGCGCCGAGGTAGGCCACCCCCAGCCAGGCGAGCGGGGCCGACAGCAGCAGCGACAGCCGCAGCCCCGCGTGCCGGTGCAGCCCCGCCGCGACCCGCCGCCGCACACCCCCGGCAGGGGACGCCGGCGGCGCCCCCTGTGCGGTCGTGGTCACCCCTTGATCTCCGTCCACGCCCTGGTCCACTCGGAGTAGTCCTTGCACTTCACGTCGGTGCGGCCGTCCAGGCACTGGGCGATCGGGGTGGTCCAGAAGTGCACCTTGGCGAAGTAGGCCTCGTCGGTGGCGTGGAAGGTGTCGCAGAAGCCCTTGTCGGCGGTCAGCGCGCACGCCTCGGAGTTGGACGGCGCCTCACCGAACCACTCGGCCACCTGGGCGTTGACCTTAGGGGAGATGATCCAGTCCATCCACTTGTAGGCGCAGGTGGGGTGCGGCGCCTTGGCGGCGACCATCCAGGTGTCCGACCATCCGGTCGAGCCCTCCTTGGGCAGGGTCACCTCGACCGGCGCCTTGTCGGCGGTGAGCAGGTTGGCGATCACCTGCCAGGTCGTGCCCGCCACCGTGTCGCCGCTCTTGAACGACTGCACCGACTTGGTGTAGTCCGACCAGTACTCGCCGATGTTCTGCTTCTGCTGCTTGAGCAGGTCGACCGACGCCTGGAACTGCTTGTCGTCCAGCGCGTAGGGGTCCTTGATGCCGAGCTCCGGCTTGGTCGCCATCAGGTACAGCGCCGCGTCGGCGATGTAGATGGGGGAGTCGTACGCCGTCAGGTTCCCCTTGTACGGCGAGGCCGGGTCGAACACCACGCTCCAGGAGTCCGGCGCCGGGCTGACCTTGTCGGTGCGCCACATCAGCAGGTTGGCGCCCCGGCCGTGCGGCACGCCGTAGGGCACCCCGCCGACCGAGTTCCACGGCTTGAGCTTCAGGCCCTCGAAGACCTTGGCGTAGCTGGGGATCAGATCGGTGTTCACCGGCGCTACCGTGCCGGCCGCGATGAGGCGCAGCGACGCGTCGCCGGAGGCGGACACCGAGTCGTACTCGCCGGTCCGCATCAGGTTCACCATCTCGTCGGAGGTGCCCGCGGTCTTGGTGTTGACCTTGCAGCCGGTGGCCTGCTCGAACGGGTGCACCCAGTCGACCTTCGGGTCGTTGGAGCCGTCCTCGGCGTACCCGGCCCAGGCGACCAGGTTGACCTGGCCCTCGCCGGAGCCGAGGGCCTTCAGGGGCTCGATCTTGGGTGGCACGAAGCCGGTCTGGCCGGGGGCGGCCGAGCCGCCGGTGGCGCCGCCGGTCGAACCGCCGCCACCGCAGGCGGTGGCGGCCAGCGCGAGGGCGGCCGCGGCGATCACGAGTCGGGAGGACCGCATGGTTGTTCTCCTTGCTGAGAGGGTCAGGACGCGACGGCGAACTCGTGGCGGCGGTCCCAGTCGAGCCGGACCCGGCGCCCGCGCAGCGCGGTGACCTCCATCGAGGAGGTCTCCAGGTTCTGCTGCAGCGCCACCAGGCGCCCGCCCGCGTCCAGGTCCACCACGAAGCGGGTGGCCGCGCCCGCGTACACGACCTCGGCGACCGTGCCGGTGGCGCTGTGGTGCCCGGGAGCGGCCGGCGCGTCCACGTCGAGCAGCAGGCGCAGCTTCTCCGGACGCACGCTGTAGGTGCCGTCCCTGCCGAGCACGGCCGCGGCGGCCGCGCCGGAGATGAGGTTGGAGGTGCCGACGAAGGCCGCCACGAACGGCGTCGCGGGCCGCTCGTAGACCTCGGCGGGCGTGCCGACCTGCTCGACGCGGCCCCGGTCGAACACCGCGATCCGGTCGCTCATCGTCAGCGCCTCCTCCTGGTCGTGCGTGACGAACAGGAACGTGATGCCGACCTCGCGCTGGATCTGCTTCAGCTCGACCTGCATCTCCTCGCGCAGCTTAAGGTCCAGGGCGCCGAGCGGCTCGTCGAGCAGCAGCACGCGCGGCCGGTTGACCAGCGCCCTGGCCAGGGCGACGCGCTGGCGCTGGCCGCCGGACAGCTGGGCCGGGCGCCGCCGCTCGAACCCCTCCAGGCGGACCGACCGCAGCGCCTCGGCGGCGCGCTCCCGCCGTTCGGACCTGCCGACCTTCTTCACCCGCAGGCCGTACTCCACGTTGCCGAGCACGTCCATGTGGGGGAACAGGGCGTAGTCCTGGAAGACGGTGTTGACGTCCCGCTGGAACGGCGCGAGGCGGGTGACGTCCCGGCCGCCGAGCTCCACCGTGCCGGCGGTGGGGGACTCGAAGCCCGCGATCATCCGCAGCACGGTGGTCTTGCCCGACCCCGAGGGGCCGAGCATGGCGAAGAACTCCCCGTCGGCGATGTCGAGGTCCACGCCCGCGACGGCCTCGACCGCGCCGAAGTTCTTGCGCAGGGCACGCAGCCGTACCGCCGGGTTCGCATCTGGCATGACGGAAAACATATGGGGTTAAATGTTTCGCGCTGATGCACGATCCGGTATCACTGTGGTAAATCACCGCGGCGAAGGAGACGGCAGCAGGCATGAACACCGCTCACCTGGCCGTGTTCGCCCCGGTCGACAGCACCGCCCGCGTGGACGCCGTGGTGCGCCGCCTCACCGACGCGATCGCCCTCGGCCTGCTGGTGGACGGCGAGCAGCTGCCCAGTGAGGCCGAGCTCGCCGCCCGCCTCGGCGTGTCCACCGTCACCCTGCGCGAGGCGCTGATGGCCCTGCGGCAGCGCGACCTGGTGGAGACCCGCCGGGGGCGCGGCGGCGGCAGCTTCGTCCGGGTGCCGCCGGATCCGTCCGGCGAGGCGTTCCGGCTGCGGCTGCGCGCGTTCTCGGCCGCGGAGCTGCGCGACATCGGCGACCACTACGCCGCCGTCGCCGGGGCCGCGGCCCGGCTGGCGGCGCGGCGCTCGCTGCCCGAGGACCTCGCACCGCTGTGGCGGTCGGTGAGCGAGATGGCGACGGCCACCGGGGCGCGGCGCGGGCGGGTCGAGGGGCGGTTCCACGTCGAGGTGGCGGCCGCGTCCCAGTCGGCGCGCCTCACCCAGGAAGAGATCCGGTTACAGGCCGACATCGGACCACTTCTGTGGCTTCCGCGCGGCGGGGCGGCCGGGCACGATGAGGCGGTGGCACAGCACCGCGCCATCGCGTCGGCCGTCCAGCGGGGCGACGCGGACGGCGCGCGCGACCTGGCCGAGCGTCATGTGCTCGACGCCGTCGAGCACCTCATCGAGCTGCGGCTCCTCGACACGTGAGGACCATGATCACTGAGGTTGGTGACGAGGCGCGGGCGGCCGTCACCCACGCGTGCCGGGCGGTCAGCGACACCGCCGAGCGGGTGTTCGACGCCCTGCGCGAGGTCCGCGTCGCCGCGGCCGGCCTGATCCTCACGGCCCGGCGCGGCGGGCGCGCCCCCGCCGTCGCCGACCTGGCCGCCCTGCGTCCCCTGCTGTTCGGCCACCTGGGCGCCCTGGTCGCCGGCATCGGCTTCATCGCCGCCCCCGGCCTGCTGGCCGACGCCCCCTGGTACCTCGAATGGTGGCAGGACACCCCCGACGGCCCGCCCGCCCAGCTCCTGCGCGACCTGGACCCCACCAGCAGCGCGTTCTACGACTACACCCACTGGGACTGGTTCGCCGGCCCGTACTCCGGGGCCGAGCGCACCGTCTGCGGCCCCTACGTCGACTACCTGTGCACCGACGAGTACAGCCTCACCCTGGCCGTCCCGGTGCTGGTCGAGGGCGCCTTCATCGGTGTGGCGGCGGCCGACGTCTTCGTCCGCGCCTTCGAGACCGCCGTGATCCCGTTGCTCCGCCGCATCCCCGCCCCCGCCTTCCTGACCAACGCCTCAGGCCGCGTCGTCGCCTCCACCACCCCCAAATGGCTCTCCGGTTCGATCTACCGCGGCGCCCCCGGTTACACGGCACACCCCTGCGGTGACCTGCCCCTGCGCCTGGTTGCGGCAGAATTACCACATGCCTCTTGACCCCGACATCGCCGCCCGCCTGAAGCGCGACCCCCAAGGCCTGGTCCCCGCCATAGTCCAGCAATACGACACCGGCGAAGTCCTGATGCTCGCCTGGATGAACGACGAGGCCCTCCACCGCACCCTCACCACAGGCCGCGCCACCTACTGGTCCCGCAGCCGCAACGCCTACTGGGTCAAAGGCGAAACCTCCGGCAACACCCAACACGTCCACCAAGCCGCCCTAGACTGCGACGGCGACACAATCCTCCTAAAAGTCCACCAATCCGGCCCCGCCTGCCAC
>NZ_JBHSRF010000095.1:0-32620 GCF_042658925.1 Sphaerisporangium aureirubrum | reverse complement strand
GCCCTCGGCACCGCCCCCCACGCAGGACCCCTTGTGGTCCCCCCCGCCCGAGCCACCGCCCAGTCAGCTACGAGCCCGAAACCTCCCCCCATACGGCGACATCCCCGTCTGGCCGCCCCAGCCCCCCGAGCCATCACAGCCCCCACAACCGCCCCGGCCCGGCCACACGCCCCAGCCAGGCCAGTCGAGCCACCTCGGCCAGCCGGGCCAAGCGAGTTACCCGAGCCATGCAGGCCAAGCCGCCCAGGCCGGGCAAGTAAGCCAAGCGAGCTACCCGAACCAAGCAGGACAGCCGGGCCAAACGGGCCAGCCAGGCCAGGCAGGCCAGTCGAGCCACCTGGGCCAGCCGAGCTACCCGAACCAGGCAGGACAGCCGGGCCAAGCGGCCCAGCCGGGCCACGCAGGACAACCGGGCCAATCGGGCCACGCAGGCCAGCCGGGCCAGCCGGGCCAGCCGGGCCAAGCCGACTACCTGGGTCAGCCAGGGCCGGCGGGCGGCGCGGGCTCCGGGGGCGTGCACTCTTCGTCGCGGGTAACGGACCCTCGCGGAGCGGGGCAGCAAGGGACGGCGGCGGTCGGGTCGGGGGCTTCGGCGGTGCCGCCTCCGATGACGCCGCCGCTGACGCCGCCAGTCGGCTGGGGGGCGCCCGCCACACCGCCGTTCACCGGGGGGGCGACGCCCCCACCGGTCACTTCAGGACCATCACCTGTCTCACCGGCCGGAACCTTCCCGCCCCCGGCCGGCCCAGGGCCGTCCTCGGCCGGGCCGGGCCCGTCCCCCATTTCGTCACCACTCCCGGGGCCGCCGTCCAGCCCCCCGCCCCCGGAGCCGTCCCCCACCATCCCGGCTCCCTCCCCCCCACCTGAGCCCACCCCGGCCACGCCGACCATCCCGGCCCCCCGCCCTCCGGGCCCGGGCGCCGTGCCCCCAAGCGACACAGCACCGGGCGCAGGAACCACGACACCGGGAACCGGCGCGACCAACCCGTCGGCGCCTTCGGCCATCACGCCGTCAGGGCAGGGGAACACTTCACCGCAGCCAGGAGCACCGGGCTCAGTGCCATCCGGCCTGGGAACCCCGGGCACCACGACGTCGGCAGGAGTGGCGCCCGGAACGGCGACGCCCGGCGCAGGGACCTCCGGAACGGCCACGCCGGGCACAGGAACGCCCGGAGGAGCAGCGCCAGGTACGGGAACGGCGACGCCAGGCATGGGAACGTCCGAGACAGCCACCCCAGGCACGGGAACGTTCGGGACAGCCACCCCAGGCACGGGAACGTCCGGGACGGCCACCCCAGGCGCGGGAACGTCCGGGACAGCCACCCCAGGGACGGGAACGTCTGGGACGGCCACCCCAGGCGCGGGAACGTCCGGTGGAGTCGCACCGGCCACAGCGTCAGGAGGGACGGCGCCTGGCGCGACGGTTCCTGGTGGTGCCCCATCGGGAGGGGCGACGTCTGGCGCGGGTCCTGTGCCGACGTTGCCGCGTTCGCAGGCGGGGCCGCCGCCGAAGGCTGGGGGCGGGCAGGGGGCGTCCTCGGGCTCGCATCGGGCGCCGGGGACGCCGTTGCCGCCGGCTCCGATCACGCTTCCGGATCTTCCGTCTCGGCACTTCGGGGACTCGACGCCGGGCGGCAGGAGTGGCTCGGTCGCCGATTCCGCTACGCCGCCGGAGGGGTTCCGGCCGTCGGGCGGGAGAAGCTCCGCGGCCGAATCCGGCTCACGCGCCGGAGAACGGCCCGCTCCGGGCACTCCGCTGCCCCCGGCCCCGCTGACCAGCACCGCCTTCTCACGCTCTTCGGGCCCTGGCGAGACGTCACCCTCCGGGGCCGGTCGTGGCGCCGGGCCTGGTGCCACCGCGAAGGACCGTGCTTCCCAGCCGTCCGAAGCACCGCAGATAGACGCGGGCACCACGGCCACACCTCCCCCGGCGACAACGTCAGGCGGCGGTACGACGGCCGCGGGTACGGACCCGACGGGTACGAGGGCCACGGCCACTGGTTCCACCGCCACAGGTCCGGCGGCGACTGGCACGAATGCGGGATCAGCGGCAGCGGGGACCGGAGGGTCGACCACCGGGCCCGCGTCGTTCTCCGCTTCGGGCGCCTCGCCCACCGCATCGCCGCCGACAGCGCCGTCCTCGGCTACGGCCCCGCCGTCGCCGGGACCGGGCTCGCCACCCGGTACGCCGCCGTCAGGGGCGGCGTCGCAACCGTTGACCGGAACCCTCCTGCCTCCGCCACGGCTGCCCGGTACGCCGCTGCCGCCGGCGCCGCGGAGCCTGGCGCCGCTGCCGTCCACCCCGCTCGCCGAGGGGCCGGGATCAGGGGCACCGACGGTGGAACGTGGCACGGGCGGACCCGCGGGTGGGCCCTCCACGGCGACGGGCGGTCCAGGTAATCCAGCCGGTAGTGCCACCGGTGCGTCCACCTCGGCAGGCGCTCCTCGTGGCGCGGCTTCGGGGACGGGCGGTCCCACCACCCCCACCGCCAACCCCGGCGGTCCTACCGGTCTGGGGCAGGCCGCCCCTGGCATGGCAGGTCCCGGGGCTTCCGGTGGGCCGGGCGGCGTCACTTCACCTCTCGGTTCCTCCGGTTTCGGCGGTACCGGTGTCACCACTCCGCTCACCCCTCCCGGTTCGCCGGCAGGCGCGGGGAGTTCGGCCGGTCCGGGCACGAGCGGACTCGGGGCCGGGGCCAGTGGTGTCGCGGCGAGCGGGCTGTCCGCGGGCGGAAGTGGTGTGGCGACCGGGCCGATCGGCGGGAGCGGGTCCAGCGGGCTGAGCGGGAGCACCGGCCTGGCCGGATCCAGCAACGGTCCCGGCGGCCCGGGGACAGGTGGAGAGCGGAGTTCGGGGGTCGTGGAGCGGCCGCCGTTCGTGCCGCCGGGAGCGTTGGTTCCGGTGGCGCCGGTGGCGGTGCCGCAGCCGGCGCCCACCGGGGCGCGGAAGAGGACGGTGCTGGCGGCGGGGGTCGCGGTGGCCGTCGCGGCGATCGGGACGGCGGCCTACTTCGGGTACCAGGCCTACTCAGGCCCGAATGAGCCGTTGACGCTACCCAGTCCCATTCCCTCGGTGGATCCGCAGATTCCGGAGCCGGAGGACACGCTGCCCGCGGAGCCGACACCGGCCGAGACCACGATGCTGGACTCCGACCGGACCGACCCGAAGAAGCTCGGGCTAAAGGAGGCCTTCGGGCAGAAGCGCGTGGTGTTGAACGGCCGCACGTACGTGCGGGTCAAGGCCGACATCACGGCCCAGTGCGGCAAGTTCGCGGTGGGCACGTTCGCCACGGCACTGAAGCAGCAGAAGTGCACCCGGGTGCTGCGGGCGACGTACGTCGACGCCAGGCGGAAGTACGCGATCACCACGGGTATCGCGGTCTTCCCCACCAAGGCCGCGGCGGTGGCGGCGGACCGGAAGAAGAACCTCGGCAAGACCATCTGGTTCCGCGGCCTCGCGGGACCGGCGGGCAGTGGCGCCGACAAGGCGGACATCTCCGGTGGTTACGCCGCAGGGCTCGTCTGGGGCCGCTACATCGTCTTCAGCTTCGCCACCTACAGCGACGGCCACACGCCGACCAAGCAGGAGAAGGACCTGGGGCCGGTGAGCGGCGTCCTGCGCGACCACACGGCCGGCGTGCTGGAGAAGCGCCTCACCGACTGAACCCGTCCCGGCTCACTGGGCCGGGCGGGTCAGGGTGCGGACGCGGCGGGTCATCTGGGCGCGGGGCAGGAACTGGTCGGGGTCGGGGTAGCGGACCTCTTCCAGGCAGAGGCCGTGGGCGGGTGCCACGTTGACCCCGGAGTCACGGGTGGCGGCGGCGAGGACGGTGCCGGGCCAGCCGGCCGGGCGCAGGCCCTCGCCGACGGCCAGCAGGGAGCCGACCAGGGCGCGGACCATCGAGTGGCAGAAGGCGTCGGCGACCACCGTGGCGACCAGGAAGCCCTCCTGGTCGCGGGCCCAGTCGAGGCGCTGCAGCTCGCGGATCGTGGTGGCGCCGTCGCGGCGCTTGCAGAAGGCGGCGAAGTCGTGTTCCCCGATCAGCCGTGAGGCGGCGGCGTTCATGGCCGTCACATCGAGGGGCCTCGGGTACCAGAGGACCTCCCTGCGCCGCAGGGGGTCCACCCCGCCGGGCGCGTCACAGACCCGGTAGGCGTAGCGGCGGGAGAGGGCGGAGAAGCGCGCGTCGAAGCCCTCAGGAGCGGCCGTGACGGTGTGAATACGGACGTCCAGCGGCAGAACCCCGGTAAGCCTACGTCCCAGCGCGAAAAGTCGCTCAGCGACCGTCTGAGGCCCTTCGGGCTGGTTCCCGTTCCCCCGCCGCTCCACCGCCTTCAGGGCCGCGAACGGAAGATCCACATGCGCGACCTGGCCCCGGGCGTGCACCCCGGCGTCGGTCCGCCCGGCCACGGTGAGGGACGGCGCGGGATCCAGCCGCAACACCTTGCCGAGCGCCGCCTCGATCTCCCCCTGCACGGTGCGCCGATCCGGCTGCCGTGCCCACCCCGAGAACTCGGTCCCCTCATACGCCAGGTCCAGCCGCACCCGCAGCTCATCCCCCACGACCGCCGAGACCGCCGTCACCACCCCCTCGATACGTGGCTCACCCGAGTTCACCGCCACCCTCCCCTCCGATCCCCAAACTCACCCGCCCACAACAAACTGCCCCCACCGTCTCATCCATCCCCACCCCCCCGCCGCCCGGCATGCCGCACACCCCCGACTTGCCCACCCATGAACGCCGCACCACCCCCGCCGTACCCCTGGCAAGCCGTACACCCCCGACTTCCACCGTGACTCAACCCGTGCCGCAGGCTCCCAGCACCGCGAACCCCAACGCCCGAACCTCTCCTGGGGTGGAAATGCCGAACGGGCCTGCCGAGGTTGTGGCAGGCCCGTTGGGGTGGGGCGGGAAAAGAGGGAGAGTTAGGACTCGTCCTTCTTTTCGTCGGTTTCCTTCTTGTCGGAAGGGGCGTCGGTGGGCTCGGTGCCGTCCGTGGTCGCGTCGGTGGGGGTGTCGGACTCGGGGAGTTCGACGACCTCCTCGGCGGGGGCGGGGGCCGGGGCCGGGGCCGACGGGGTGGTGCGGCGGGTCGTGGTGGTGGCGGTCAGGGGCTCGGTGACGAGCTCGATGACGGCCATCGGGGCGTTGTCGCCGCGGCGGGGGCCCAGCTTGGTGATGCGGGTGTAGCCGCCGGGACGCTCCGCGAAGGTGGGGGCGATCTCGGTGAAGAGGTGGTGGACGACGCCCTTGTCCTTGACCACGGTGAGGACCTGGCGACGGTTGTGGATGTCGCCGCGCTTGGCCTTGGTGATCAGGCGCTCGGCCAGCGGCCGGAGACGCTTGGCCTTGGCCTCGGTGGTGCGGATCTTGCCGTGCTGGAACAGCTGGGTGGCGAGGTTCGCCAGAATGAGCCGCTCGTGGGCAGGGCTGCCACCGAGACGAGCGCCCTTCGCGGGCTTGGGCATTTTGGTTCTCCTTAGAGGTAACCCGCTCCGGCCGTGTCAGGTACCGGGGTCGGGCCGGGAGCCTCGGGCGTGGTGACGCGCGAGGCCCCCGTTGACAGGAATCTCCGGCCGGAAGGCCGTCAGTACTGCTCGGTCTCGACGTACCGCGCGTCGTCGTCGTCGTAGTCGCCGCCGGCGACCGCGGTCGGGTCGAACCCGGGCGGGGAGTCCTTGAGCGCGAGCGACATCTCGTGCAGCTTCTGCTTGACCTCTTCGATGGACTTGGCACCGAAGTTGCGGATGTCCAGGAGGTCCTGCTCGCTGCGCGCGACCAGCTCGCCCACGGTGTGGATGCCCTCGCGCTTGAGGCAGTTGTACGAGCGGACGGTGAGGTTGAGCTCTTCGATCGGCAGCGCCAGGTCGGCGGCGAGCGCCGCGTCCGTCGGCGACGGGCCGATGTCGATGCCCTCGGCCTCGACGTTCAGCTCGCGGGCCAGGCCGAACAGCTCGACCAGGGTCTTGCCGGCGGAGGCCACCGCGTCGCGGGGCTTCATCGACGGCTTGGTCTCGACGTCCAGGATCAGACGGTCGAAGTCGGTGCGCTGCTCGACTCGGGTCGCCTCGACCTTGTAGGTGACCTTGAGCACCGGCGAGTAGATCGAGTCGACCGGCACGCGGCCGATCTCCTGGCCGGGCTGCTTGTTCTGAGCGGCGGAGACGTAGCCGCGACCGCGCTCGACGGTCAGCTCCATCTCCAGCTTCGCCTTGCCGTTGAGCGTGGCGATGTGCAGATCGGGGTTGTGCACCTCGACACCCGCGGGCGGCGCGATGTCGGCGGCGGTGACCTCGCCGGGCCCCTGCTTGCGGAGGTACATCACGACCGGCTCGTCGTGCTCGGAGGAGACGACCAGGGCCTTGAGGTTGAGGATGATGTCGGTGACGTCTTCCTTGACCCCGGGCACGGTCGAGAACTCGTGCAGCACACCCTCGATGCGGATGCTCGTGACGGCCGCCCCCGGGATGGAGGACAGCAGCGTGCGGCGCAGCGAGTTGCCGATGGTGTAGCCGAAGCCGGGCTCCAGCGGCTCGATCACGAACCGGGAGCGGGTCTCCTCGATCGACTCTTCGACGAGGGACGGGCGCTGTGCGATCAGCATGTAAATCTCCCCTGGGTTCCGCGGGGCCCGCTATTTGACCACCGCGACTGGGTACTTCACGCCTGTGCCGTACGGCCCAGGGAAGGACCGTACGGCTACCAGGCTACGCGAGCCGCTACTTGGAGTAGAGCTCGACGATCAACTGCTCCTGCACCTGGGTGTCGATCTGCTGACGGACCGGGAGCTGGTGCACCAGGACCCGCAGCTTGTCGGGCACGAAGCCGAGCCAGGCCGGGACGGTGCGGTCGCCCGCGGTGGCCCGGGCCACCTCGTACGGCATGAGGTTGCGCGACTTCTCGCGGACCTCGACGATGTCGTGCTCCCGGACCCGGTAGGACGGGATGTCGACCTTCTTGCCGTTGACCAGGATGTGGCCGTGGCGGACCTGCTGGCGGGCCGCGTCGCGGGACACGGCGAGGCCGGCCCGGAACACGACGTTGTCCAGCCGGCTCTCCAGGATCTGCAGGAGGTTCTCACCGGTCTTGCCGGTGCGCCGGTTGGCTTCCTCGTAGTAGTTGCGGAACTGCCGCTCGAGGATGCCGTAGATACGGCGGGTCTTCTGCTTCTCACGAAGCTGAAGCTGGTACTCCGACTCCTTGGGCCGGCCGCGGCCGTGCTCGCCCGGCGGGTAGGGACGGATCTCGATGGGGCACTTGGGGGACTCGCACTTGGTGCCCTTGAGGAAGAGCTTGGTCTTCTCTCGCCGGCACAGCTTGCAGTCCGCTCCGGTGTAACGAGCCATATCTATGTTTCTCCTGGCCTCAGACGCGGCGGCGCTTGGGCGGACGGCAGCCATTATGGGGAACGGGGGTGACGTCCTGGATGGACCCCACCTCCAGGCCGGTGGCCTGCAGGGACCGGATGGCGGTCTCGCGACCGGAGCCCGGGCCCTTGACGAACACGTCGACCTTGCGCATGCCGTGCTCCATGGCGCGGCGGGCGGCGTTCTCGGCGGCCATCTGCGCGGCGAACGGGGTGGACTTGCGGGAGCCCTTGAACCCGACGTGGCCGGCGCTGGCCCAGGAGATCACGTTCCCGCTGGGGTCGGTGATCGAGACGATCGTGTTGTTGAACGTGCTCTTGATGTGGGCGTGCCCGTGAGCGACGTTCTTCTTTTCCTTGCGGCGCACCTTCTTCGGTGCGGCCTGGCGGCTCTTCGGAGGCATATAGCGCTATCTCCTGAGGTGGTCGGTCCTGCTGCGTGGACGGGTGCGCGGCCGGCGGCCCTGCCTGGGCCGGGCGCGGCACCCCGTCGCGGACTACTTCTTGCCGGGCTTCTTCTTGCCGGCCACGGTCTTCTTCTTGCCCTTACGGGTGCGCGCGTTGGTCTGCGTACGCTGACCGTGCACGGGAAGGCCGCGGCGGTGTCGGATGCCCTGGTAGCAGCCGATTTCAATCTTGCGGCGGATGTCGGCCTGCACCTCGCGGCGCAGGTCACCCTCGATCTTGAAGGTGGCCTCGATGTAGTCACGCAGCGGAACCAGCTCGGTGTCGGAGAGCTGGTGGACCCGGAGGTCCGCGCTGATGCCCGTCGCGGCCAGGATCTCCTGGGCGCGGCTGCGGCCGATTCCGTAGATGTACGTGAGAGCGATCTCCAGCCGCTTGTCGCGGGGGAGGTCGACGCCAACCAGGCGAGCCATGGTCGGGCATTCTCCTTCGTGTGGCGGAGGTCCTGCGCGTCACTGCCCCTCCCCATGCCCGGGGTGAGGGCCCCGGCCTCCGACCGGGGGTCTTCCGCGTGGTGCGGCTGACGCCGCCTGCGCGAATGTGATGCGCGTTTACATTTCACCGGGCCGAAGGCCCCGCCCACTGGTGGCGGCACCCCGTCCCGGTAGCGATCAGCCCTGGCGCTGCTTGTGGCGCAGGTTGTCGCAGATCACCATGACGCGACCGTGCCGGCGAATCACCTTGCACTTGTCGCAGATCTTCTTGACGCTCGGCTTGACCTTCATAGTCCTTACATTCCTCAGACGGCCCGCCCGCCGGCCTGGGTCGACCCGCTTCGCCGCGCGCGCACGCACGGGTCGGCAGGGTCTACCACGCCGCCGGTAAGGGGGCTCACTTGTAGCGGTAGACGATCCGCCCACGACTCAGGTCGTAGGGGCTCAGTTCAACGACCACCCTGTCGTCGGGAAGGATCCGGATGTAGTGCATCCGCATCCGTCCGCTGATGTGGGCCAGGACCTTATGGCCGTTGTCGAGCTGCACCCGGAACATTGCGTTCGGGAGCGACTCAACCACAGTGCCCTCGATCTCGATGGCGCCGTCCTTCTTGGCCATGTCCCTCGCGTTTCACTGATCGGTCGTCTGAGGTATCGGAACACTACGCAGCCGCGACCACGCGCGTGAGAGAGCGGCGCTCGCTGGGCCGCACGACGCGCGATGGTCATAGTGAACCGACAAAGGAGTGTACGACAACCGGCGAGGAATTGCGAAACGCCAGGCGCTTGTCCGGACACAACCGGTCTCCATCGTACCCCAGAACGAGGGTCCTCGAGGATCACGGCGCCCCGGGCGCGGCACGTCCCCCCGCGGCGGGGAACGCCGAAGCGATACGCGCCCGCCCGGCCGCCGGTTCCGCCGACACCGGTGCCGGACGGGCGCGTGCTCATCACTCCCCTCCGCTAAAGATCAGCTACCCGCCTACAAACCGGGAAAGTGCCATGAGTGGTAAAGGCTGTGTCCATTGCCCGTGAAAATGAGAAAGAGCGGGCGCTCTCCCGAGCACCCGCCCTGATCCCCAAATCTTCTACCCCCGCGCCCGGCGCCCCCTCGCGGAGACCGGGCGGACGTGGATCACGTCCTAGAAGACGTCCTTGTAGGAGCCGCAGTCGTCGAAGCGGTTGTCGCCCTCGCAGACGCGGATGTCGAAGTCGTCGAAGCCGTTGCTCTTGCGGAAGCCGCCGAACTTGTTGAAGTTCAGCCGGCCGAAGGTCTTGTAGTACTTGGTGTGGAAGCCGCCGTCGTCGTGCCAGCGGAACCACACGTAGCTGTAGTCACGGTCGCGGTCGCGGTCGAACAGGCTGCCGTAGAACCAGTAGCGGCCGCTCGACTTCTCCCAGTAGCCCTTGAAGTAGGAGCGGTGCCCGCGGTCCTCACGCCGGCCGAAGTCGGAGTAGATGGGGCCGAAGAAGTGGCGCGAGGCCTGCGCCTGCGTCGCGACGGTCGAGCTGCTCGCGTCCGCGGCCGACGCCGAGGCGGCGGGGGCGGTGGCGGCGGCGAGCCCTGCGGCCAGCGAGCCGGCGAGGGCGGTGCTGACGAGCAGGTTGCGAATCTTTCGCACGGTTTCCTCCTGTTAGCGAGCGTCCTCGGGATCGAGGACGGTTCCCCGTGCCCGGTGAGAATTTGGTGCTGCTCTCTCCGGACAGCGCTCACATTAGGAAGCCGTGACCATTCATTCTGCGTAGGAATGCACACATGCCGCCGAGCGTGCACAACGGCACACAAGAAGGGCTTTCCCCGCGTCAGCGATCCCGCTGACGCCCGCGGTTGTTGTGGCTGGGGTCGAGGCCGAAAATGCTGCTGACCAGCAGGATCGCGCCCCACGGCCCCCCGACCCACATGGGCCAGAAGTAGTCGCCGGGGCTGGTGAGGGCCCAGACGACCGTGCACACCGCGACCACCGAGGCCCAGGACGCCCAGGCGGCCTTGAGCCCCTTGCGGACGGCGTCGTCCCGCCGGGCCGGCGCCTTCGGCTGGGGCGCGGGCAGGGTGTGCAGGTCGATGCCGGGCAGGTCGGCGGTGATCTTCTGCAGGTCGCCGTACGTGCGGCCCTGATAGACCAGCTCCAGCCGCTCGTTGAACTCGTCCATCGTGAGCCTGCCCTGGGCGGCGTGCTCGCGCAGCTCCGCCGCCACCCTGTCCCGGTCGCCGTCCGACGCCCGCATCTCCGGTACCGCCGCCATCACCCTCAACTCCCGCCAAGACGCGCGTGCGCGACCGGCCCCAAGCGCGGGTCAGGCGAAGTCAACGCCCGGCCGTGCCCTCGGTGTCCGTTCGCCCTCCAGCCAATTCGGTGAGCCGTGCCTCTCCCCCGTCAAGGGCAGTGAGCACCCAAGGACCATTATCGGTTACGGCGACGCTGTGCTCGAAGTGTGCGGAGGGCTTTCCGTCGATAGTCACGACGGTCCAGTCGTCGTCCAGCACCCGTGTGCGGTCGGTGCCGAGATTGACCATCGGCTCCACGGCGAAGCACATGCCGGCCTCCAGCTTGGGTCCCCGGCCCGGCTTGCCGTGGTTGGCCACCCACGGGTCCATGTGCATCTCGGTGCCGATGCCGTGCCCGCCGTACTCGTGAGGGATGCCGTAGCGGCCCTGAGAGCGGACGTAACGCTCGACCGCGTGCCCGACGTCGGACAGGTGACGCCCGACGCCGAGGGCCGCGATACCGCGCCACATGGCCTCCTCGGTGACCCGCATCAGGTCGGTGAGCGCGGGGTCCACCTCGCCGATCGCCACGGTGATCGCCGAGTCGCCGTGCCAGCCGTCCAGGATGGCGCCGCAGTCGATGGACAGGATGTCGCCCTCGCGCAGCGGGCGGTGGTCGCCGGGGATGCCGTGCACCACCTCGTCGTTGACCGACGCGCAGATCGTCGCGGGGAACCCCTGATATCCCTTGAAGGACGGGATCGCGCCCTCGTCGCGGATGGCCTTCTCGGCGATGGCGTCCAGATCGAGCGGCGTCATCCCCGGACGCACGGACGTCCGCAGCAACTCCAGCGTGCGGCCGACCACGAGCCCCGCGGCCCGCATCTTGCCGAGCTGCTCGGCCGTCTTGATCTGGATTCCGTGCTTGTTCTTCTTGAACACGTACTGGCACCCCCTGGGCGGGTCAACGGGTTGGGTGGCATCCCGATTCCCCCGATTGTCCCCCAACAAGGCGAACGCCACCCCTGGAGTATCACCCCAGAAGTGGCGTAAGCCACGAGATAACCGGTTGCCGGCGGGAAACCGGCGAACCTGGATCAGTCCACGTAACGGCGCAGCACCTGCATCGCCCGCTGAGTGATCTCTTCGACAGGCCCGGTCGCGTCCACCCCGTGCAGGATGCCCTCGTCCGCGTAGAACGAGATGAGCGGCGCGGTCTGCTGCTGGTAGACCTCGAGCCTGTGGCGGATCGTCTCCTCGCGGTCGTCGTCCCTCTGGAACAGCTGACCGCCGCAGACGTCGCACACCCCCTCCTTGGAGGAGGGGTCGAACACCACGTGCCACACCTTGCCGCAGGAGCGGCAGGTGCGGCGCCCGGCCAGGCGGCGGACGACCTCCTCGTCGTCTACGACGAGTTCGAGGACGAGGTCCAGCGCCGTGCCGAACTCGGCCAGCATCTTGTTCAGCGTCTGCGCCTGCGGCACGTTGCGCGGGAAGCCGTCCAGGAGGAAGCCTTCCTGCGCGTCCGGTGCCGAGAGCCGGTCGCGGACCATGGCGATGGTGACCTCGTCGGGCACGAGGTCGCCACGGTCCATGTACTCCTTGGCAAGCTTGCCGAGTTCCGTGCCGCCCGACACGTTGGCACGGAAGATGTCACCTGTCGAGATCTTCGGGATGGACAGGTTCGATGCGATGAACTGGGCCTGTGTCCCCTTGCCCGCTCCGGGGGGCCCGACCAGGACGAGGCGCACTACTTGAGGAAGCCCTCGTAGTTCCGCTGTTGTAGCTGGCTCTCGATCTGCTTCACGGTGTCCAGCCCAACTCCAACCATGATCAGGATGCTCGTGCCTCCGAATGGGAAGTTCTGGCTCGCACCGGCCACCGCCAGAGCGACGATCGGCACCATGGAGATCAGGCCAAGGTAGAGCGAGCCAGGAGCGGTCAACCTGTTGAGCACGTAGCTGAGGTACTCGGCGGTCGGCCGTCCCGGACGGATGCCCGGGATGAATCCACCGTACTTCTTCATGTTGTCGGCGACTTCAACGGGGTTGAAGGTGATGGACACGTAGAAGTAAGTGAAGAAGATGATCAGCACGAAGAACGTGACCATGTACACCGGGTGGTCGCCGCGCACGAAGTTCTGCGCGAGCCACTCGATGACGACGTTCGGGTTCTGCTGGTTGCCGAACAGCGACACCAGCAGCTGCGGGAGGTACAACAGCGAGGAGGCGAAGATGACGGGGATGATGCCCGCCTGGTTCACCTTCAAGGGGATGTAGGTCGAGGTCCCACCGTACATCCGGCGGCCCACCATGCGCTTGGCGTATTGAACGGGGATGCGGCGCTGGGCCTGTTCCACGAACACCACCGCCGCGATCATGAACACTCCGACGACCATCACCACGACGAAGGTGAAGGCGTTCTGGCGGAAGATGTTCAGGAGCTCGGAGGGGAACACCGCGATGACCTGAGTGAAGATCAGGATCGACATGCCGTTGCCGACGCCGCGGTCGGTGATGAGCTCACCGAGCCACATGATCACCGACGTGCCGGCGGTCATGGTGATGACCATGGTCACGATGGTGAAGACGTCGTTGTTCACCAGAACGGACTGGCGGCAGTTCGGGAACAGCTGACCTGTGCGGGCCAGCGCCACGAACGCGGTCGACTGCAGGACCGCGAGGCCGATGGTCAGGTAACGCGTGTACTGCGTGATCCTGGCGTTGCCGGATTGGCCTTCCTTCTTCAGCGCCTCGAGGCGAGGAATCACCACGGTGAGCAACTGAAGAATGATGCTCGCGGTGATGTACGGCATGATGCCGAGCGCGAACACGGAAAGTTTCAGCAGAGCGCCGCCGCTGAACAACTGCACCATGCCGTAGATGTTGGCGGCGTCGCTCGCCTGCGCCTCTTTCAAGCACTGCTGGACGTTCGTCGTGTGCACGCCGGGGGTCGGCAGCACCGAGCCCAGTCGGAACAAGGCGATGACGCCCAGCGTGAACAGCAGTTTGTTGCGCAGGTCGGGCGTACGGAACGCCCGGGTAATCGCGGTCAGCACGGCCCCTCCTGCGCGCCTTTCAGGCGGTGTCGGTCAGCGAAGGTCTTGGAGTCATCCATCGGCACATCTCTGCTCAATGAGCCCTGGACAACCCTGTGTCCAGCGCACTCTAACGCACTACGGGCGCGGCGGCTCACAGTGAGCCTCCGCGCCTCGTACTGCCCCACTTACAGCGCGGTGACGGAGCCACCGGCCTCAGTGATCTTGTCCTTCGCGGAGGCTGAATAAGCGTGCACCCGCACGTTCAACGCCACCGAGATGTCACCGGTTCCCAGAATCTTCACCGGCTGGTTCTTGCGCACCGCGCCGCGCTCGACCAGCGTCTCCACCGTGACGTCTCCGCCATCGGGGAACAGCTCGCCGAGCTTGTCCAGGTTGACGACCTGATAGGTCGTCTTGAACAGCGCGTTGGAGAAGCCCTTCAGCTTCGGCAGCCGCCGCTGAAGCGGAACCTGGCCACCTTCGAAGCCGTGAGGCACCTTGTTGCGGGCCTTGGTGCCCTTGGTGCCACGACCGGACGTCTTACCCTTGGACGCCTCGCCGCGACCCTTGCGGATCTTGGCGCGGTTGGCGCCGCGGGCCGGACGCAGGTCGTGGATCCCGAGCGGCCGCTCGCCGCTGTTGTTCTCTGCGTTAGCCATGACTAGTCGACCTCTTCCACCTCGACGAGGTGCGCCACCACGGCGACCATCCCGCGGAACTCGGGACGGTCCTCCTTGATGACGACGTCGCCGATCCGCTTCAGGCCCAGCGATCGCAGCGACTCACGCTGGTTCTGCTTGCCACCGATCTTCGACCGGGTCTGCGTGATCCTCAGGCGCGCCATCGGTCAGCTCACCGCCTTCGCGGCGGCCGCGGCCTCGGCGATGCCCTCGGCGCGGGCCTTGAGCATGCGTACGGGCGCCACGTGCTCGATCGGCAGCCCGCGACGGGCGGCGATCTCCTCGGGCCTGCTGAGGCCCTTCAGGGCCGCCACGGTGGCGTGCACGATGTTGATCGGGTTGTCGGACCCGAGCGACTTCGACAGCACGTCGTGGATGCCCGCGCACTCCAGCACGGCGCGCACCGGGCCACCGGCGATGACGCCGGTACCGGGGGACGCCGGGCGCAGCAGCACGACACCCGCGGCGTCCTCGCCCTGCGAGGTGTGCGGGATGGTGCCCTGGATGCGCGGCACCTTGAAGAAGTGCTTCTTGGCCTCTTCGACGCCCTTGGCGATCGCCGCGGGCACCTCCTTGGCCTTGCCGTACCCGACACCGACCAGGCCGTTGCCGTCGCCGACGACGACCAGGGCGGTGAAGCTGAAGCGCCGGCCGCCCTTGACGACCTTGGCGACACGGTTGATCTTCACGACGCGCTCGATGTACGAGACGCCCTTCTCTGCGGCACCACCGCGGCGATCGTCGCGACGGTCACGCCGCTCACCACCGCCGCCGGCACCGCGACGCGGAGCTGCAGCCATCAGTGGTTCCTCTCCTCATAGCTCATGATCAGGATGCTGGCCGGAGTCATCAGAACTCCAGCCCGCCTTCACGGGCGCTGTCCGCGAGCGCGGCGATGCGGCCCGCGTAGCGGTTGCCGCCGCGGTCGAACACGACGGCGGTGATCCCGGCGGCCTTGGCCCGCTGAGCGAGGAGCTCGCCGACCTTCTTCGCCTTGTCGGTCTTGGTGCCGTCGGCGGTGCGCAGCGAGGCGTCCAGAGTGGACACGCTCACCATCGTGTGGCCGGCGGTGTCGTCGACGATCTGCACGAACAGGTGCCGCGCCGAGCGGTTGACGACCAGACGCGGACGGGCCGGCGAGCCGACGACCTTCTTGCGGACGCGGCGGTGGCGGCGCGAGCGGGAAAGCGCCCGTGCGGCCCTGTGCTTGGCAACCTTGGTGAAGGCCATGACTACTTACCAGCCTTTCCGACCTTGCGGCGGATGACTTCGCCCTGGTACCGCACACCCTTGCCCTTGTAGGGGTCAGGCTTGCGCAGCTTGCGGATGTTCGCGGCGACCTCGCCGACCTTCTGCTTGTCGATGCCGTCCACGTGGAACAGGGTCGGCCGCTCGACGCGGAAGCTCACGCCCTCGGGCGCGTCGACGATGACGGGGTGGCTGAAGCCCAGCGAGAACTCCAGCTGCGTCGGGCCCTTGGCCTGGACGCGGTAACCGACCCCGACGATCTCCAGCGTCTTGCTGTACCCCTTGGTCACGCCGTCCACCATGTTGGCGATCAGCGTGCGGGACAGCCCGTGCAACGCGCGGACCTTGTTCTCGTCGTTCGGGCGGGTAATGGTGATCGCGCCGTCGTCGCCGCGGGCGACGTCGATCGGCTCGACCACAGAGTGCGAAAGCGTGCCCTTCGGCCCCTTGACCGTGACATCCCGGCCGTCGATGGTGATGTCGACACCGTTCGGTACGGGGATGGGCAGCCGTCCAATACGCGACATGCTGTGATGCCTCCCTTCTACCAAACGTAGGCGAGGACTTCCCCGCCCACACCACGCTTGCCGGCCTGCCTGTCAGTCATGAGACCTCCGGACGTCGAGATGATCGCGACGCCGAGGCCACCCAGGACCCTGGGCAGGTTGTCCTTCTTTGCATAGACCCGCAGACCGGGCTTGGATACCCGTCGCAGGCCCGCGATGGACCGTTCACGCGTAGGCCCGAACTTGAGCTCCACCACGAGGTTCTTCCCGACCTTGGCGTCTTCGACGGCCCAGGCCTGGATGTAGCCCTCCTGCTGGAGGATCTCGGCGATGTGCGCCTTGATCTTCGAGTACGGCATGCTCACGGTGTCGTGATACGCCGAGTTCGCGTTACGCAGACGCGTCAGCATGTCCGCGATCGGGTCGGTCATCGTCATGGCCGGTGGCCCTCCTCACCGCGGTTTCCCGAACGGGACCTACGGTGTGGTCGTGGGCGCCTGTAGTGGCACCCGGTTGATATGTCTTCTTCGATGTGCGGCCGGCACCGTGCGGGCCCCTCCCGGAGGGGGCTCTCGCCCCTGCAAGAGGAGCCCGCGCGGGGTCTACCAGCTCGACTTGGTGATGCCCGGCAGCTCGCCCCGGTGCGCCATCTCACGGAAGCACACCCGGCACAGGCCGAACTTGCGGTAGACGGCGCGAGGCCGCCCGCACCGCGAGCACCGAGTGTAGGCCCGGACGCCGAACTTCGGCTTGCGCGCCGCCTTGGCGATCAAGGACTTCTTGGCCATCAGGCCTTCCTTTCGCGATTCTCAGCCATCCCGGCCGCCTACGCTTCCTTGAAGGGGAAGCCGAGAAGCTTGAGCAGCGCCCGGCCCTGGTCGTCGTTGGCCGCGGTGGTCACGACCGTGATGTCCATGCCCCGCTGACGGTCCACCCGGTCCGGGTCGACCTCGTGGAACATCACCTGTTCGGTCAGACCGAAGGTGTAGTTCCCGTTGCCGTCGAACTGCTTGGGGGACAGGCCGCGGAAGTCCCGGATGCGCGGAAGCGCGAGGGACAGCAGCCGGTCGAGGAACTCCCACATGCGGTCGCCGCGCAGCGTCACGTGGGCGCCGATCGGCATGCCCTCGCGCAGCTTGAACTGGGCGATGGACTTGCGGGCGTGCGCGACGGCGGGCTTCTGGCCGGTGATCGCGGTCAGATCGCGGACGGCGCCTTCGATGAGCTTGGAGTCCCGAGCCGCCTCGCCGACACCCATGTTCACCTTGATCTTGGTGAGCCTGGGGATCTGCATGGCGTTCTCGATGCCGAACTGCTCACGCAGCTTGGCGGCGATCTCCTCGCGGTAACGCTCCTTGAGACGCGGCACCTGCCTGGTCTCGGTGGTGGTGGCGGTCATCAGTTGTCCTCACCCGATTCGTCGGCCTTGTCGGCCTTCTTGGCGGGCTTGTCGTCGTCCTTCTTCGCCTCGTCCTTGAGCTTCTTGACGTTGCTCACGTGGATGGGGGCCTCCATGGTCCGGATGCCGCCCTCCTTGGCGCCGCGCGGACCCTGGTGGGTGACCTTGGAGTGCTTCTTGACCATGTTGACGCCCTCGACGACGACGCGGTCCTCCCGCGGAATCGCCAGGATCACACGGCCCTTGGCACCCTTGTCCTTACCGGCGATGACCTGGACGAGGTCACCCTTCTTCACATGCAGCTTCGGCATCTACAACACCTCCGGCGCGAGCGAGATGATGCGCATGAACTTCTTCTCGCGCAGCTCGCGACCCACCGGACCGAAGATACGCGTGCCCCGAGGGTCACCGCTGTCCTTGATGATGACCGCGGCGTTCTCGTCGAAGCGGATGTAGGAGCCGTCGGGGCGGCGGCGCTCCTTGGAGGTGCGCACCACGACAGCCTTGACCACATCACCCTTCTTGACACCCGCGGCGGGAAGGGCGTCCTTCACCGTCGCGACGATGATGTCGCCGATACCCGCGTAGCGCCGACCCGAGCCGCCGAGCACCCGGATGCACAAGATTTCCTTTGCACCCGTGTTGTCGGCGACCTTGAGCCGCGACTCCTGCTGGATCACGTCAACTCCCGTGTGTCACGCCGGTTCTCATTTCCTGAGCCTGGCGGAACTAGATTCGGTCTAATGCACCCCGGCGCCGGCCCTGCCTGCGTCGGGGGGGACGCCCGGGCGGAACCCTTTCGGGCCCCGCCGGACGACTTACTTGGCCCGCTCGAGGATCTCCACGACCCGCCACCGCTTGGTGGCGGACAGCGGCCGGGTCTCCATCAGGAGCACACGGTCGCCGACGCCGCAGGTGTTGGCCTCGTCGTGAGCCTTGTACTTGGTCGTACGGCGGATGACCTTGCCGTACAGCGGGTGCTTGACGCGGTCCTCGACGGCGACGACGACGGTCTTGTCCATCTTGTCGCTGACCACCAGACCCTCACGGGTCTTGCGGTAGTTCCGCGCCTTCTTGCTGGTCTCGGTGGTCTCAGCCATCGCTCGTCTCCTTCTCGACCGTGACGATGCCGAGCTCGCGCTCCCGCATCACGGTGTAGATACGGGCGATCTCGCGCCGGACGGCCCGGAGCCGCCCGTGGCTTTCCAACTGACCGGTCGCCGCCTGGAAGCGGAGGTTGAACAGCTCCTCCTTGGCTTCCTTCAGCTTCTGGACCAGCTCGTCCTGGTCCGAAGTCCGCAGCTCACCGGCGGTCAGGCCCTTGGCCATCACGCCTCACCCACTTCACGCTTCACTGGCCGGTTGTCATTCATGGCGCGCGACATCAGGCCTCACCGACCTCGCGCTTGACGAACCGGCACTTCATCGGGAGTTTGTGCATCGCGCGCCGGAGGGCCTCACGGGCCACCGGCTCGGACACACCGGACAGCTCGAACATCACGCGGCCGGGCTTGACGTTCGCGATCCACCACTCCGGCGAGCCCTTACCGGAACCCATGCGGGTCTCGGCGGGCTTCTTGGTCAGCGGACGGTCCGGGTAGATGTTGATCCACACCTTGCCGCCACGCCGGATGTGCCGGGTCATGGCGATACGCGCGGCCTCGATCTGGCGGTTGGTCACGTAGTGGTGCTCAAGCGCCTGGATGCCGAACTCACCGAACACGACCCTGGTGCCGCCCTTGGCGGCGCCGCTACGGTCGGGCCGGTGCTGCTTGCGGTGCTTGACCCTGCGCGGGATCAGCATGGTCAGCTCCCCTCAGCACCCGGCTGCTCCGCCGGGCCGGTCTCGGGCGCCCCTGCGGGGGCGGTGGATTCGGTGCGCGGGCCACGGCCGCCGCCACGGGGGCCGCCGCCGTCACGGCCGCGACCGCCGCCGCCGCCACCGGCGCCACGACCACCGCGCTGCGGACGGTCGGTGCGGTCCCGGCGCTGGCCGGCACGCGCGCCCGCGGCCTGAGCCTCACGCTCGGCGCGGCTGGTCGGGGCCTCGCCCTTGTAGATCCAGACCTTCACGCCGATGCGGCCGAAGGTGGTGCGGGCCTCGTAGAAGCCGTAGTCGATGTCCGCGCGGAGGGTGTGCAGAGGCACGCGACCCTCGCGGTAGAACTCCGACCGCGACATCTCCGCGCCGCCGAGGCGGCCGGAGCACTGGACACGGATGCCCTTGGCGCCGCTCTTCATCGCCGACTGCATGGCCTTGCGCATCGCCCGCCGGAAAGAGACCCGGCTGGACAGCTGCTCGGCCACGCCCTGGGCGACGAGCTGAGCGTCCACCTCGGGGTTCTTGACCTCGAGGATGTTCAGCTGGACCTGCTTCTTGGTCAGCTTCTCGAGGTCGCCACGGATACGGTCCGCCTCGGCGCCGCGGCGGCCGATGACGATGCCCGGCCGGGCGGTGTGAATGTCGACCTGGACTCGGTCGGTGGTGCGCTCGATCTCGACCTTGGAGATGCCGGCCCGCTCCATGCCCTTCTGCAGCATGCGGCGGATCGCCACGTCCTCGGCGACGTATGCCTTGTACAGCTTGTCGGCGTACCACCGGCTCTTGAAGTCGGTCGTGATGCCGAGCCGGAACCCGTGCGGGTTAACCTTCTGGCCCACTAGCGGGTCCTTCCCTTCGGCCTGCCCTGGCCCTCGGGCCGGGATTCGACGATCACAGTGATGTGGCTCGTCCGCTTGTTGATCCGATAGGCACGGCCCTGCGCGCGGGGACGGAACCGCTTCAGCGTCGGTCCTTCGTCGACCCACGCCCGGCTCACGACCAGCGTCTCGCGATCGAGTTTGTAGTTGTGCTCGGCGTTCGCCACCGCGCTCGACAGCACCTTGTAGATCGGCTCGCTCGCCGCCTGCGGGGCGAACTGCAGCACGGCCTGCGCCTCCGAAGCGGGCAGCCCGCGAATCAGGTCCACCACACGGCGGGCCTTCTGGGGCGTGACACGGACGAACCGCGCCTGAGCCCTGGCTTCCATCGCTTTCTCCTCGTTTCCTGAAGGCGCTTTACCGCCGGCTACGCCGGTCTTCCTTGACGTGGCTGCGGAAGGTCCGCGTCGGCGCGAACTCACCCAGCTTGTGGCCGATCATCGACTCGGTGACGAACACCGGGACGTGCTTGCGACCGTCGTGGACGGCGATCGTGTGGCCGAGCATGTCCGGCACGATCATGGAGCGCCGCGACCACGTCTTGATGACGTTCTTGGTGCCCTTCTCGTTCTGCGTGTCCACCTTCTTCATCAGGTGGTCGTCAACGAAGGGACCCTTTTTAAGGCTACGTGGCATTTACGCTGCTCCTACCGCTTCTTCTTGCTCCGCCGACGGATGATCAGCCGGTCGCTGGCCTTGTTGGCACGGCGGGTGCGGCCCTCGGGCTTGCCCTTGGGGTTCACCGGGTGGCGACCACCAGAGGTCTTGCCCTCACCGCCACCGTGCGGGTGGTCGACCGGGTTCATCGCGACGCCGCGGACGGTCGGGCGCTTGCCCTTCCAGCGGTTACGGCCGGCCTTACCGATGTTGATGTTGGCCTGCTCGGCGTTGCCCACCTGGCCGACCGAGGCGCGGCAGCGCACGTCGACCTGGCGCATCTCACCCGAAGGCATGCGCAGCGTGGCGAGCTGACCTTCCTTGGCCAGCAGCTGGATCTGCGCGCCGGCCGAACGGCCGAGCTTGGCGCCGCCGCCCGGCTTCAGCTCCACGGCGTGGATGAAGGTACCGGTCGGAATGTTGCGCAGCGGCAGGCAGTTGCCCGGCTTGATGTCGGCCGCGGGGCCGTTCTCGATGCGGTCACCCTGCTTGATGCCGGTGGGGGCGAGAATGTAGCGCTTCTCGCCGTCCGCGTAGTGCAGGAGCGCGATGCGCGACGTGCGGTTCGGGTCGTACTCGATGTGCGCGACCTTGGCCGGAACGCCGTCCTTGTCGTGCCGCCGGAAGTCGATGATCCGGTACGCACGCTTGTGCCCACCACCCTGGTGACGCGCGGTCACCCGGCCGTGGACGTTACGACCGCCCTTGCTGTGCAGGGGTGCAAGCAGCGACTTCTCCGGCGTGCTGCGCGTGATCTCGGCGAAGTCCGAGACGCTCGCGCCGCGACGACCCGGAGTCGTCGGCTTGTATTTACGGATGCCCATCTTTTTCGTTCATCCCTTGTCGGTGTAGCGAATGCGGTGCGGAGGTGTTCAGCCGACCGGGCCGAAGATGTCGATCCGGTCGCCCTCGGCGAGGCTGACGATGGCCCTCTTGGTGCTGGGCCGCTGTCCGTAGCCGAACCGGGTCCGCTTGCGCTTGCCCTGGCGGTTGATCGTGTTCACGCCGGTCACCTTGACGCCGAAGATCTGCTCGATGGCGATCTTCACCTGCGTCTTGTTGGCCGTCTTGCGCACCAGGAACGTGTACTTGTTGTTCTCGTCGATCAGGCCGTAGCTCTTCTCGGAGACGACCGGCTTGATGATGATGTCCCGCGGGTCGGGGATCTTCTCCATCAGGCTTCTTCCTTCCCGCTCTCACTCAGCCGGGCCACGACCTGGTCGTACGCCTCGCGAGTGAACACGAGGTCTTCGTGGCAGAGCACGTCGTATGTGTTGAGCTGGCCCGACGTCAGGAGGTGGACCTCCGGGGCGTTGCGCAGGCTCATCCACGACAGCTCGTCCGCCTCGCCGATGACGACGAGGACGCTGCGAGCCTGGGTGATGGTGCGCAGGGCCTGGATCGCCGCCCGGGTCTTCGGGGTGTCCCCGTCGACCAGACTGCTGACGACGTGCACGCGGCCGCCGTTCGCCCTGTCGCTGAGAGCCCCGCGCAGCGCGGCGGCCTTCATCTTCTTCGGGGTCCGCTGGGAGTAGTCCCGCGGCTGCGGGCCGTGGACGACGCCGCCGCCGGTGAACTGCGGGGCGCGGGTCGAGCCCTGACGGGCGCGGCCGGTGCCCTTCTGGCGGTACGGCTTCTTGCCGCCGCCGCGGACCTCGCCACGGGTCTTGGTCTTGTGCGTGCCCTGCCGGCGAGCGGCGAGCTGCGCGACCACGACCTGGTGGATCAGCGGAATGTTGACCTTGGCGCCGAAGATGGCCTCCGGCAGCTCGACCGTCCCGGCCTTCGCGCCGGCAGGGTCGAGGACGTCGATGGTGCTGCTCACTTGTCGGCCCCCTTCTTGGCGGCGGTGCGGATGAGGACGAGGCTGCCGTTGGCGCCGGGGAGCGCACCCTTGATCAGGATGATCCCCTTCTCGGCGTCCACGGCGTGGACCTTGAGGTTCTGGACGGTGGTCCGGACGTTGCCCATCCGGCCGGCCATGCGCACGCCCTTGAAGACGCGACCCGGGGTGGCGCAGCCACCGATGGAGCCGGGCGAACGGTGCTTGCGCTGGGTGCCGTGCGAGGCGCTGAGGCCCTTGAAGCCGTGACGCTTCATGACACCCGCGAAGCCCTTGCCCTTGCTCTTCCCGGTGACGTCCACGAACTGCCCGGCCTCGAACGCGTCGGCCAGGACCTCCTGGCCGAGCTCGTACGCCGAGGCGTCGGGAGTGCGGATCTCGGTGAAGTAGCGGCGCGGGGTGATGTTGTGCTTACGCAGGTAGTCACCCAGCGGCTTGTTCACCTTGCGCGGATCCACCTGCCCGTAGCCGAGCTGGACGGCCGAGTAGCCATCCCTGTCCTCAGTGCGGACGCGGGTCACCACGCACGGACCGGCCTCGACGACGGTGACCGGAACCATCCGGTTGCCCTCGTCGAAGACCTGGGTCATGCCGAGCTTCTTGCCCAGGACGCCCTTGATCTGCTTAGCCATGTCAGTGCGTTCCCTCAGAGCTTGATCGAGATGTCGACGCCGGCCGGGAGGTCGAGCCGCATGAGCGAGTCGACGGTCTTCGGCGTCGGATCGATGATGTCAATCAGCCGCTTGTGCGTGCGCATTTCGAAGTGCTCGCGACTGTCCTTGTATTTGTGCGGCGAGCGGATGACGCAGTACACGTTCTTCTCGGTCGGCAACGGCACCGGGCCCGCGACCTTCGCGCCAGTCCGCGTCACCGTCTCGACGATCTTCTTGGCCGAGACGTCGATGACCTCGTGGTCATAGGCCTTAAGCCGGATGCGGATCTTCTGTCCCGCCATAGTGGCCTCGGTGTCCTTCGCTGTCGTCCTACAAGTTTCGTGCGGCCTGTGCCGCTTGGCGTGTCCCACCTGTGCGGTGTTCCCGGCCCGTGGTCCTCCGTGATCTTGCACCCGTCTCGGTCGCGTGGATCGAGTCGGCTGCGAGATCACGGCCCTGTCCAGGGCCGGAGCCGGCAGTGGGCTCCGGAGCCGGCGTGCCGGCCCCCTCGTGGTGCGGCGGCCGGTGTCCGGTTTCCCGGATTCCGGCCGCCGACCGCGGTCGAACTACTACTTGATGATCTTCGTGACCCGGCCCGCACCGACGGTGCGGCCACCCTCGCGGATGGCGAACTTGAGTCCGTCCTCCATCGCGATGGGCTGGATCAGCTGGACGGTCATCTCGGTGTTGTCACCGGGCATGACCATCTCGGTGCCCTCGGGGAGGGTCACGACGCCCGTCACGTCCGTGGTGCGGAAGTAGAACTGCGGGCGGTAGTTGTTGAAGAACGGCGTGTGGCGGCCGCCCTCGTCCTTGGACAGGATGTAGACCTGCGCCTCGAACTCGGTGTGCGGGGTGGTCGTGCCCGGCTTGATGATGCACTGGCCGCGCTCGACGTCCTCGCGCTTGATGCCGCGCAGGAGCAGGCCGACGTTGTCACCGGCCCGGCCCTCGTCAAGGAGCTTGCGGAACATCTCGACACCGGTGACGGTGGTCGTGGTGCTCTTCTCCTTGATGCCGATGATGTCGACGGTCTCGTTGACCTTGACGATGCCGCGCTCGATACGGCCGGTCACGACGGTGCCGCGGCCGGTGATCGAGAAGACGTCCTCGATCGGCATCAGGAACGGCTTCTCGGTGTCACGAACGGGCTCGGGGACGTTGTCGTCCACGGCGTTCATGAGCTCGATGATGGAGTCGCCCCACTTCTCGTCGCCCTCCAGCGCCTTCAGCGCCGAAACGCGCACGACCGGCAGGTCGTCGCCCGGGAACTCCTGAGCGGACAGGAGCTCGCGGACCTCGAGCTCGACGAGCTCCAAGATCTCCTCGTCGTCCACCATGTCGGCCTTGTTCAGGGCGACCACGATGTAGGGCACACCGACCTGGCGGGCCAGGAGCACGTGCTCCTTGGTCTGCGGCATCGGACCGTCGGTGGCGGCGACCACGAGGATCGCACCGTCCATCTGCGCCGCGCCCGTGATCATGTTCTTCACGTAGTCGGCGTGACCGGGGCAGTCCACGTGAGCGTAGTGACGCTTCTCGGTCTGGTACTCGACGTGGGCGATGGAGATGGTGATACCGCGGGCCTTCTCCTCGGGCGCCTTGTCGATCTTGTCGAACGGAGTCGCCTCATTGAGGTGAGGGAAACGGTCGTGAAGCACCTTGGTGATCGCCGCGGTCAGAGTGGTCTTGCCGTGGTCGATGTGCCCAATGGTGCCGATGTTCACGTGCGGCTTGGTCCGCTCGAACTTGGCCTTGGCCACTGCTCTGTCTCCTTAGAGATTCTGACTTGACTTGCTAGTCGTCGGACTGCGGGGGAGGTTATTCGCCCCGAGCCTTCGCGACGATCTCCTTGGCGATGCCCGGGGGCACCTCCGAGTAGGAGTCGAACTGCATGCTGTAGACCGCCCGGCCCTGGGTCCTGCTGCGCAGGTCGCCCACGTACCCGAACATCTCTGACAGCGGAACCAGGGCGCGGATGACCTTCGCCCCGGTCCGGTCTTCCATCGCCTGGATCTGCCCGCGGCGGCCGTTGAGGTCGCCGATGACGTCACCCATGTAGTCCTCGGGCGTGGTGACCTCGACGGCCATCATCGGCTCCAGGATTACGGCGTCCGCACGGCGCGCGGCCTCCTTGAAGGCCATCGAACCGGCGATCTTGAAAGCCATTTCGGACGAGTCGACCTCGTGGTAGGCACCGTCCTTGAGGGTGACCTTGACACCCACCATCGGGTAGCCGGCCAGCACGCCGAACTCGGCGGCCTCCTGCGCGCCCGCGTCCACCGACGGGATGTACTCCCGGGGGATGCGGCCACCGGTGACCTTGTTCTGGAACTCGTACCCGTCGTTGCCCTCGCCGAGCGGCTCCAGGTCGATGATCACGCGCGCGAACTGGCCGGAACCACCGGTCTGCTTCTTGTGCGTGTACTCGACCTTCTCCACCTTGCGGCGGATGGTCTCGCGGTAGGCGACCTGCGGGCGGCCGACGTTGGCCTCGACCTTGAACTCGCGGCGCATGCGGTCCACCAGGATCTCCAGGTGGAGCTCGCCCATGCCCCAGATGACGGTCTGCCCGGTCTCCTCGTCCCTGCGGACCTGGAAGGAGGGGTCCTCCTCGGCCAGGCGCTGGATCGCGGTGCTGAGCTTCTCCTGGTCACCCTTGGTCTTGGGCTCGATGGCCACGTTGATGACCGGCGCCGGGAAGTTCATCGACTCCAGCACGACCGGGTGGGCCGGGTCGCTGAGGGTGTCACCGGTGGTGGTGTCCTTCAGGCCCATGACCGCCACGATCGATCCGGCCACCGCCGACGGGCGCTCTTCGCGCTTGTTGGCGTGCATCTGGTAGATCTTGCCGATCCGCTCCTTCTTGCCCTTGACCGAGTTCACCACGCTGGTGCCGGTCTCGAGCTTTCCGGAGTAGATGCGGATGTAGGTGAGCTTGCCCAGGTGCTGGTCGCTCATGATCTTGAAGGCCAGCGCGGAGAACGGCTCGTCGGTGTCGGCGTGACGCTCGATGACGTTGTCCTCGTCGCCGACCGCGTGTCCCTTGAAGGCGGGGATGTCGGTCGGGGCGGGGAGGTAGGCGACGATCGCGTCGAGCAGGGGCTGCACGCCCTTGTTCTTGAACGCGGTGCCACACAGGACCGGGGTCAGCGCGCTCGCGATGGTGGCCCGGCGGATGGCGTCGACCAGCTGGCTCTCGGTGGGCTCGACGCCCTCCAGGAACAGCTCCATGAGCTCGTCGTCGTGCTCCGAGACGGTCTCGATGAGCTTGTCGCGCCACTCGCGGGCGACCTCGGCGTGGTCGGACGGGATGTCGACGACGTCGTACATCTCGCCCTTGGCCGCCTCGGCGCTCCAGATCAGGCCCTTCATCTGGACCAGGTCGATGACGCCCTTGAAGTCGGACTCGACGCCCCACGGAAGCTGGATGACCAGCGGGGTCGCGCCGAGGCGCGACACCATCATGTCGACACAGCGGTGGAACTCGGCCCCGACGCGGTCCATCTTGTTGACGAAGCAGATGCGCGGCACACCGTAACGGTCCGCCTGGCGCCACACCGTCTCGGACTGGGGCTCGACGCCGGCCACGGCGTCGAACACCGCCACAGCGCCGTCGAGGACCCGAAGCGAGCGCTCCACCTCGACGGTGAAGTCGACGTGGCCGGGCGTGTCGATGATGTTGATCGTGTGATCAAGCCAAGTGCAGGTGGTGGCGGCGGAGGTGATGGTGATGCCGCGCTCCTGCTCCTGCTCCATCCAGTCCATGGTGGCTGCGCCCTCGTGGACTTCACCGATCTTGTAGTTGATACCGGTGTAGAACAGGATCCGCTCGGTCGTCGTGGTCTTGCCCGCGTCGATATGGGCCATGATCCCGATGTTGCGGATCCTGGCCAGGTCAAGAGCGGTCGATGTGGCCACTTCTCTCGCGTCCTCGTCGTCTCGTCGTCGCCGCTGGGGTTACCAGCGGTAGTGGGCGAAGGCCTTGTTGGACTCGGCCATCTTGTGGGTGTCCTCGCGCCGCTTCACGCTGGCGCCAAGGCCGTTGCTCGCGTCGAGCAGCTCGTTCATCAGCCGCTCGGTCATCGTCTTCTCGCGGCGGGCGCGGGAGTACTGCACCAGCCAGCGAAGCGCCAGGGTGGTGCTGCGCGCGGCACGCACCTCGACCGGCACCTGGTAGGTGGCACCGCCGACGCGGCGGCTGCGCACCTCGAGAGTGGGCTTCACGTTGTCCAGGGCGCGCTTCAGGGTGACGACCGGGTCGTTGCCCGACTTGTCGCGGCACCCCTCCAGGGCGTTGTACACGACGGTCTGCGCGAGCGAGCGCTTGCCGTTCAGGAGGACCTTGTTGATGAGCGCGGTGACCAGCGGTGAGCTGTAAACCGGGTCCGCGACAAGCTGGCGACGCCCAGCGGGGCCTTTGCGCGGCATGTCAGCTCTTCTCCTTCTTCGCGCCGTAGCGGCTACGGGCCTGCTTGCGGTTGCGGACACCCTGGGTGTCCAGCGAACCGCGGATGATCTTGTAACGAACGCCCGGCAGGTCCTTCACACGGCCGCCGCGCACCAGCACGATGGAGTGCTCCTGAAGGTTGTGGCCGACACCCGGGATGTAGGCCGTGACCTCGATGCTGTTGGTCAGCCGGACTCGGGCCACCTTGCGGAGCGCGGAGTTCGGCTTCTTCGGAGTCGTGGTGTAAACGCGGGTGCAGACGCCGCGCCGCTGGGGGCTCCCCTTGAGTGCCGGCGTCTTGGTCTTACTGACCTTGTCCTGCCTGCCCTTGCGGACCAGCTGCTGAATCGTGGGCACCGCGTCTCCGTTCATGCTTCGCCGGTGAGTCGAAAGTCGTGCATTTCGCAGGTACTGCCGGTGTCATGACCTGCTGTTTTTCCGTCCGCTCCGACCCCCGCGCTCGGGCGTGTCGCGATCTAAGCCACGACTACCCGGCTAGGCCGGAGCTGGAAGAGTCACACGTCGCCCGGCCGACCTCGTCTGAGGCGCACGAAGCGCACGCATGTGAGCCCGTGAAGCCACGGGCACGAAGGGCAAGACTACCCACCCCATCGCAACACGTCAAAACGGTTGCGCCACCGGCCGCTCAGGCGAGCGGTACCGGTCGTGCCGTGTCCCCGGGGCCGGTTTCCCTCCGGCCGCCAAATCGGGCTCGTGTCAAGTTTACCGGCACCGCGAGAGTTCTCTCGACGGTTTTCGGTTGTTCCTCACGTACCCCCGGCCCGGCAGCCGACACGCGAAGGGGCGCCCGCCCCCCGTAGGGGGCCGGGCGCCCCGGCGACCGCCTGGCGTGGCCGGGCCCAGGGGCCCGGCCGCGTCGTCACCGCGTCAGCGGTTGTACTGGCCGAAGTCGTACTCCTCCAGCGGGACGGCCTCGCCGCTCCCGGTGCCGAAGGTGTAGTCGGTAGCGGAGCCGTCGTAGCCGCCGACGGTGTACATCGCCGCCTTGGCCTCCTCGGTCGGCTCCACCCGGACGTTGCGGTACTGCGACATACCGGTACCGGCCGGGATCAGCTTTCCGATGATGACGTTCTCCTTGAGGCCGAGCAGCGAGTCGGACTTGGCGTGGATCGCCGCGTCGGTGAGGACTCGCGTGGTCTCCTGGAAGGACGCCGCCGACAGCCACGACTCGGTGGCCAGCGACGCCTTGGTGATGCCCATCAGCACCGGACGGCCGGAGGCGGGCACGCCGCCCTCGGCGACGACCTCGCGGTTGACCATCTCGAAGCGCGGGCGCTCCACGAGCTCGCCGGGCAGCAGATCGGTGTCACCCGACTCGAGCACGTTCACGCGCTTGAGCATCTGCCGCACGATGATCTCGATGTGCTTGTCGTGGATCGACACACCCTGCGAGCGGTACACCTGCTGGACCTCGGCCACCAGGTGCAGCTGCACGGCCCGCGGGCCGAGAATGCGCAGCACCTCGTTGGGGTTGACCGCACCGGCGATGAGCTGCTGGCCCACCTTGACCCGCTGCCCCTCCGAGACCAGCAGCCGCGACCGCATGGACACGGGGTAGGCGATCTCTTCGGAGCCGTCGTCCGGCGTGATGACGATCTTGCGGGTCTTGTCGGTCTCGTCGATCCGCGCCCGGCCGTCCGCCTCGCTGATCGGGGCGACGCCCTTGGGGACGCGCGCCTCGAACAGCTCCTGGACACGGGGCAGACCGTGGGTGATGTCGGCGCCCGCCACACCACCGGTGTGGAAGGTCCGCATCGTCAGCTGGGTGCCGGGCTCGCCGATCGACTGGGCCGCGATGATGCCGACGGCCTCGCCGACGTCCACGAGCTTGCCGGTCGCCAGCGAGCGGCCGTAGCAGGTGGCGCACACGCCGATCTTGGCCTCGCACACCAGCGCGCTGCGGGTGCGGACCGTCTCGACGCCGGCCTCGACCAGCGCGGTGACGGTCGTGTCGCTGATGTCCACGCCCGCCGCCGCGACGACCTTGCCGTCGACCTCGACATCCTCGGCCAGGATGCGGCCGTGGACGTTGCTCTCGGCGTTCTCGGCCTTGGACAGGACACCGGAACCGTCCCGCTCGCCGACGTGCAGGGGAACGCCGCGGTCGGTGCCGCAGTCGATCTCCCGCACGATGACGTCCTGCGCGACGTCGACCAGGCGCCGGGTGAGGTAGCCCGAGTCGGCGGTGCGCAGCGCGGTGTCGGCGAGACCCTTCCGCTGGCCGTGGGTGGAGATGAAGTACTCCAGCACCGACAGGCCCTCGCGGAACGAGGACTTGATCGGCCGCGGGATCGTCTCACCCTTGGTGTTGGACACCAGGCCGCGGATGCCCGCGATCTGACGGACCTGCATCTTGTTGCCGCGGGCGCCGGAGTTGACCATCATCCAGACCGAGTTGGTCGCCGGGAAGGCGTTGACCATGTCGGTCTCGACGTCGGCCGTGGCGTGCGTCCAGATCTCGATGAGCTCCTGGCGGCGCTCCTCGTCGGTGATCAGGCCGCGCTCGTACTCGCGCTGCACCTTGTCGGCGCGGCGCTCGTACGACTCCATGATCGCCGCCTTGTTCGGCGGGGCCACCACGTCGTCGATCGAGATCGTGACACCCGAGCGGGTAGCCCAGTGGAAGCCGGCGTCCTTCAGCGCGTCCAGCGCCGCGGCCACCTCGACCTTGGGGTACTTCTCGGCCAGCTCGTTGACGATCGTCGAGAGCTGCTTCTTGCCGATCTGCGAGTTGACGAAGGGGTAGTTCTCCGGGAGCGTCTGGTTGAACAGGCACCGGCCGAGCGTGGTCTCCAGGCGGTAGGCCTCGCCGGCCTCCCAGCCCTCGGGTGCCGACCAGCCGCGCGGCGGCGGAGTGTCGGTGACCCGCACCTGCACCTTGGCCTGGATGTCCAGCTCGTGACGGTCGTAGGCCATCAGCGCCTCGGAGACCGAGGCGAAGACACGGCCCTCGCCCACGGCGTCGTCGCTCTGGGTGGTCAGCCAGTACAGGCCGATGATCATGTCCTGGGTGGGCATGGTCACGGGCTTGCCGTCGGCCGGCTTGAGGATGTTGTTGGTCGAGAGCATCAGGATGCGCGCCTCGGCCTGGGCCTCAGCCGACAGCGGCAGGTGCACCGCCATCTGGTCGCCGTCGAAGTCCGCGTTGAACGCGGTGCAGACGAGCGGGTGGATCTGGATCGCCTTGCCCTCGACCAGCTGCGGCTCGAAGGCCTGGATGCCGAGGCGGTGCAGGGTGGGCGCGCGGTTGAGCAGCACCGGGTGCTCGGTGATGACCTCTTCCAGCACGTCCCACACGACCGCGCGGGCACGCTCGACCATGCGCTTGGCCGACTTGATGTTCTGCGCGTGGTTCAGGTCGACCAGGCGCTTCATCACGAACGGCTTGAACAGCTCCAGCGCCATCTGCTTGGGCAGGCCGCACTGGTGGAGCTTGAGCTGCGGGCCGACCACGATGACCGAACGGCCGGAGTAGTCGACGCGCTTGCCCAGCAGGTTCTGCCGGAAGCGGCCCTGCTTGCCCTTCAGCATGTCGGACAGCGACTTCAGCGGACGGTTGCCGGGACCGGTGACCGGACGGCCGCGACGGCCGTTGTCGAACAGCGCGTCGACGGCCTCCTGGAGCATGCGCTTCTCGTTGTTCACGATGATCTCGGGGGCGCCGAGGTCGAGAAGCCGCTTCAGGCGGTTGTTCCGGTTGATGACCCGGCGGTACAGGTCGTTCAGGTCGGAGGTCGCGAAGCGGCCACCATCCAGCTGCACCATCGGGCGGAGGTCCGGCGGGATCACCGGGATGCAGTCGAGCACCATGCCGTTCGGCGAGTTGCGCGTGGTGAGGAACGCCGAAACGACCTTGAGGCGCTTGAGCGCGCGGGCCTTCTTCTGACCCTTGCCGCTGCGGATGGTCTCGCGCAGCGACTCGGCCTCGGCGGCCAGGTCGAAGTTGTTCAGCCGCTCCTGGATGGCCTGGGCGCCCATGCCACCGCGGAAGTAGCGGCCGAAGCGGTCGCGCATCTCGCGGTAGAGCAGCTCGTCGCCCTCGAGGTCCTGCACCTTGAGGTTCTTGAAGCGGCTCCAGACCTCTTCCAGGCGGTCCAGCTCGCGCTGGGCCCGGTCGCGAAGCTGACGCATCTCGCGGTCGGCGCCCTCACGAACCTTGCGGCGGGCGTCGCCCTTGGCGCCGGACGCCTCGAGCTCGGCCAGGTCGGACTCCAGCTTCTTCTGCCGGGTCTCGATGTCGGCGTCACGACGCTGCTCGATGTGCTGCCGCTCCACGGAGATCTTGGCCTCCAGGGACGGCAGGTCCCTCGCACGCATGTCGTTGTCGACGAACGTGATCATGTAGGCCGCGAAGTAGATGACCTTTTCGAGGTCCTTCGGGGCCAGGTCCAGCAGATACCCGAGGCGCGACGGGACGCCCTTGAAGTACCAGATGTGGGTGACCGGAGCGGCGAGCTCGATGTGGCCCATCCGCTCGCGGCGCACCTTGGCGCGCGTGACCTCTACGCCACAGCGCTCACAGATGATGCCCTTGAAGCGGACGCGCTTGTACTTGCCGCAGTAGCACTCCCAGTCCCGGGTGGGGCCGAAGATCTTCTCGCAGAAGAGCCCGTCCTTTTCCGGCTTGAGGGTGCGGTAGTTGATGGTCTCGGGCTTCTTGACCTCGCCGTGCGACCACTGGCGAATATCGTCGGCCGTGGCGAGGCCGATGCGGAGCTCGTCGAAGAAGTTGACGTCGAGCACTTGTTATCCCCTCGCTTGAAAATCAGACCTCTTCGACACTGCTCGGCTCACGCCGGGACAGGTCGATGCCGAGCTCCTCCGCCGCGCGGAAGACGTCCTCGTCGGTGTCACGCATCTCGATGGACATGCCGTCGCTGGAGAGGACCTCGACGTTGAGGCACAGCGACTGCATTTCCTTGATGAGGACCTTGAAGGACTCCGGGATGC